>CAMLNJ010000203.1 GCA_946481225.1 uncultured Verrucomicrobiota bacterium
GGCTTTGGAACTCCACGCCGTCGTCGTGCATCTTGCGCAGCTTCGCCAGCGAGAACACCTGGAAGCCGCCGCTGTCGGTGAGGATGGGCCCATCCCAGCCCATGAACTTGTGCAGGCCGCCCAGCTCGCGCACCAGTTCGCTCGTGGGGCGGAGGTTCAAGTGGTAGGTGTTGCCGAGGATGATCTGCGCGCCCAGCTCCCGTAGTTGAACCGGCGATACACCTTTCACCGTCCCCTGCGTGCCCACCGGCATGAAGATCGGCGTCTCCACCACCCCGTGGCGCGTGCGCAGCCGCCCGCGGCGCGCGGCGGTGGCGGAGTCGGTCTTGAGCAGGTCGAAATGGGAAACGGGCATCCGCCCAGCCTCCTCGGAACCCCCGCGCCCGGCCAAGCGGTTTTTCCACGTCCCGGAAAGCCGCGGTTTGCCAAAGCCCCCGCCAAGGCCACATTTCCCGCTCCGCCGTGCGCCCGTCGTCCCCGTCCCCTCCGATCCTCCCCCTGCTTCTCCTCGTGTCCTGCATCACGGCGGGCGGACTCTGGCTGTCCACCCGGCGCGAAGGCGCGCCTCCAGCTCCGTCGTATCCCCCCGTCTCCGCCTCCGTCGCCACGCCCTCCGCCGCTCCGGCGCCCGTCGCGCCCGATCCCGAACTCGCCCGCCTCCGCGCCGAGGTAAAAAGCCTGCGCGAACAACTCGAAAGCGCCCGCGGCTCCCTCGACCAAACCAACGAAACCCTCGCGCAAACCGCGAAGGAGCTCGAGCGGCTCCGCCGTCCGCTCGACGTCGACATGGCCAGCGCCACTCTCCGCGCCAGCCTCGCCCCGGGCGAAGGCGTGGTCACCGGCGGCTATCGCCTGCCCGACGGCGGCCGCCTCTTCGCCTTCGTCGAGACCGACCCGCTTCCCGACGGCGGCATCGGAGTCACGAGCCGCCTCTTCGCCGTGCCCGAGGAACTGGTTCAAGCGCTCGGCCTGCAAACCCTCTCCACCGAGGCCGCCAACACCTTGCAGCACGGCGAGGTCTGGGTGAGGGACGAGCTCAACCAGATCGCGGGCGCGCTTGAGCAAACTCCCGGCACCCGCCTTGTTTCCGCCGGCATCGCCTCCCTCCAGCCGGGAAAACCCGGCGACGTTCCGCTCCCGACCGCCCCGGGCGACACTCCGCTTTCGCTCAACGTCAACGCCACCTACGACGACCAGCGCAACCTCGACCTCGAGCTTCGCGTCGAATCGACGCCCGTCCCCGAGCCTTCGGCGGACGCCCCGGCGCCCCCTCCCCCGGCGCAATAAGCGCCCGACAACACACGCCGCGCCCGACGTCGGCGCATCCCGGCGTTCCCCGGTCCCATGGGCGCCGCCGACAAGCAAAGAGGCGCAAAGCGCATCGAAACCCCGAGCCTGTCCCGGGCGCCGCCATTGTCTCCCGGTTAAATCGCCCCACCTTTTCGGAGCAGTTCGACCGCCGGCCTTCGGCCGCCCGCTCGCCCCGCCCCCCCCCTCGATGCATCGGCCCCCTCTTTCGCTTCTCAAACCCGCCCTCCTCATGCTGCTTGGCGTGCTGCTCGGCTGCGCCGGCCGGCTCGAAGCCCAGCTCCCGCTCTCGGGCGATTACGGCATCCACGATCCCTCGACCCTGATCAAGGACAGCAACCGCTACTATACCTTCGGCACCGGCGACGGCATCCGCATCCTCTCTTCGACCGACCTGCGCAACTGGTCCGCAAGCCGCGTCTTCGCCACGCCTCCCGCCTGGACCACGACCGCCGTGCCCGGCTTTACCGGCCATTTCTGGGCGCCCGACGTCGCCTATTTCAACGGCCGCTACCACGTCTACTACTCGATCTCCAATTGGGAGACCATCGACTCCGCCATCGGCCTCGTCACCACGTCGTCCTTGCAAAACCCCGTCTGGACCGACCACGGCAAAGTCGTCCAATCCGACGCCGCTTGGGAGGCGACCGCCGACACCGACTACACCGAATACAACTGCATCGACGCCAGCGTGCTCGTCGACACCGACGGCCGCGTGTGGCTGATTTTCGGCTCCTACTCGGACGGCATCGTCATCGTCGAAATCGATCCCCTCACCGGCAAGCGCCTCGACAACACCACCACGCGCATCGCCAACAACGGCCCTGTCTTCTTCAGCAACACCATCGAGGCCGCCCACGTCTACAAGCGCGGCGGCTACTACTACCTCTTCGTCAACTACGGCGGCTGCTGCTCCGGCACGACGAGCACCTACAACATCCGCGTCGGCCGGGCCACGAGCGTCACCGGTCCCTACCTCGACAAAAACGGCGTCAGCCTCGCCAACGCCGGCGGCACCATGCTCCTCGAAAGCACCGGCCGCCATCTCGGCCCCGGCCACGCGGGCGTTTTCCAGGAGAACGGTCGCTTCTGGTTCAGCCATCACTACTACGACGGACTCGCGGGCGGCGCGCCCACGCTCGGCATCCGAGAACTCGCGTGGGGCCCCGACGGCTGGCCTGTCGTGCGCGGCGACTGGAGCACGCGCTACGCCTTCGACCTCGATGGCCGCGAGCAGACCGGCCAATACGCCGCCACCCTCGCCGGCGGCGCGTCCATCGCCGACGACGCCACCCGCGGCAAAGTCCTCGCCCTCGGCGGCGCCGGCCAGCACGTCGCCCTCCCCTTCTCCGTCGGCAACGCGAAGACCTTCTCCGCCTGGGTCAAATGGGACGGCGGCGCCGCCTGGCAACGCATCCTCGATTTCGGCGCTAGCACCACCGCCTACTTCTACCTCACGCCGAGTTCCGCCTCCGGAAAACTCCGCTTCGCCATCGCCAACGGCGGCGCCGAACAAGCGCTCGAAGCCCCCGCCGCCCTCCCCGTCAACCAATGGTGCCACGTCGCCGTCAGCCTCGATGGCGCCAAAGGCGTGCTCTACCTCGACGGCGCTCCCGTCGCGAGCGGCGCCATCACCATTCGCCCGTGGGAACTGCTCGCGCGCAACCTCTACCTTGGCCGCAGCCAGTTCGCCGCCGACCCATATTTCAGCGGCGCCATCGACGACTTCCGCATCCACGGCCGCGCCCTGGGCGGCGGCGAGATCGCCCAGCTCGCCGGCGTCCGCGTCGGCGGCACGCGCACCGTCGCCTATTGGAATTTTGAGGAAGGCGCGGCCAACACCTACGTGCCCTACGCTCCGCCCGCCGCCGGGTCCTACGACGGCTCCATCCGCGACGCCTCCGGCAACGGCAACGCCCTCTCCGCCTGGTCCGCCAACCTGGCCTGGTATCGCGCCGAGACGCCCGCCGCGACCACGCCGGCCACCGGCCTCGCCAACACCCGCGGCGTTCAAAACGCGACCACCCTCCCCTCCCTCTCCGCCATCGGCACCTCGCTCACCGCATGGATGCCGACGCGCTGGACCATCGAGGCCGCCATCCGCCCCGACGGCGTCAGCGGCTACCAAACCTTTGTCGGCCGCGACAGCCTCGGCGCCTACGCCGCGAACCCCGCGCTCGCCGCGCTCTACTTCTCCGTGCGCCCCGGCGGCGTGCTCGCCCTCTCCTTCACCGACGTCGCCGGCAACCACTGGAACCTCGAATCCGCCGCCGGCGCCGTCGTCGCCGCGCAATGGCAGGCCGTCGCCGCCACCTCCGACGGACGCATGCTGCGCATCTACCGCCGCAACCTCTCCGCCGGCGAGGCCGCCTACTCGCTTCTCGGCTCGCTCGATATCTCCGCCAGCACCAACCCCGCGATCACCCTCGGCGCCGGCGACGGCCCCGACTGGGACCGCGGCGTCTTCACCGTCGGCCGCGGCCTCTTCAATGGGGCCCACACCGACCGCTTCCTCGGCCACATCGACGACGTCCGCTTCTCCGACGCCGCCCTCACGCCCGCCGAGTTCCTCTACCGCCCCTCCACCACCGTCGCGCATTGGAACTTCGAAGAGGGCACCAATAACACCCCCATCCCCTACGCCCAACCCGCCGCTGGCGCCTACGATGGCGCCGTCCGCGACGTCTCCGGCAACGGCAACCACCTCTCCCCCTGGAGCGCCAACCTCCACTGGTATCGCAACGTCGTCCCCGCCGCCATCACCCCGCGCACAGGAGTCGCCAACACCCTGAGCGCCCAAAACGCCAACACCGTCCCCAGCCTTTCCGCCATCGGCACCTCGCTCACCGCGTGGAACCCGAGCGAGTGGACCATCGAGGCCGCCATCCGCCCCAACGGTGTCACCGGTTACCAGACCTTCATCGGCCGCGACAGCCTCGGTGCCAACGACGCCAATCTCGCCCTCTCCGCCCTCTACTTTTCCGTGCGCCCCAACGGGGTCCTCGCCCTCTCCTTCACCGACGGCGACGGCAACAACTGGAACCTCGAATCCGCCTCCAACGCCGTCATCCCTAACCAGTGGCACGCCGTCGCCGCCACCTCCGACGGCGACACCCTCCGCCTCTACTCGCGCAACATCACCGCCGGCGCCGCCGCCTACACGCAGCTCGGCACGCTCGATATCTCCGCCGGCTCCAACCCCTCGCTCTCCACCGGCGCCGGCGACGGCTCCGCCTGGGATGCCGGCGTCGTCACCGTCGGCCGCGGCCTCTTCAACGGCGCGCACACCGACCGCTTCCTCGGTTACATCGACGATGTCCGCCTCTCCTCCGCCGCGCTCGCCCCCGACCTCTTCCTCTACTCCATCCCTCCCCTGCCCGCGCCCGCCGGCCTCGCCGCCACACCAGGCAACGCGCAGATCACGCTGACCTGGAACGCCGTCGCCGGCGCCACCGGCTACAAGCTGAAACGCGCCACCGTCGGCGGCCCCTACGCGACCATCGTCGGCGCCCTCGCGTCGCCCGGCTACACCGACACCTCCGTCGTCAACGGCACCACCTACCGCTACGTCGTCAGCGCCACGAACGCCGTCACCGAAAGTCCAAACTCCACCGAGGTCTCCGCCACACCGCTTTCCCCCGCCCAAAGCTGGCGCCAGCTCCACTTCGGTTCCACCGCCGCGACCGGCGATGCCGCGGACACCGCGGACCCCGACGGCGACGGCGTCGTCAACCTCCTCGAACGCGCCTTCGGCGGCGACCCGCATCAAACCGAAGCCGACCTCCTCCCCGCCCCCGACCGGTCCACCCCCGCCCTGAGCATCGTCTACCGCCGCGCCACATCCGCCACCGACCTCGCCTTCACCGTGCAGGAATGCGCCGATCTCGCCTCGTCCGCGTGGACCACCGCCGTCGGCACCACCGAACTCCTCTCCGACGACGGTGTAACCCAACGCATCCGTTTCACCCGCCCCCTCGGCGCCGAACCCCGTCTCTTCCTCCGCCTGCAAGTCGCGAGTCCCTGAAACAGCCGCGCCCGGATTTGACCAGGAGTCTGAAATTGTAGCCACGGCCGTGTCGGCCGTGCCCGCCCTCTCATCTCCGCTCCCTCGGTAAACGCGCCCGACACGGGCGCGGCTACAAGGGGCCCTCACTCGCCGAGAAACTTCGCCACCGCCTCCGGCCCCGACTTCACGTGGAGTTTTCGGTAAATGCCGTGCAGCCGGTTGTGGACCGTGTAGGGACTTAGCCCGAGCCGCTCCGCGATCAACTTGTAGGTGAGCCCCTTCGCCAACAGCTCCAGGATCTCCCGCTCGCGGTTGCTCAACTTCGCCTCCTCGCGCACAGGCTGGCGGACCTGCCTAAAATGCGACACCACGCGCCGCGCGATCTCCATCGACATCGGCGAACCGCCGCGGCTCACCTCGCCGATCGCATCGATCAACTCCGCCGCCGTGGCCCGCTTAAGAAGGTAGCCCGACGCCCCCGCGCGCAACGCGTCGAAAATCAGCTCCGTGTCGTCGTAGGTCGTCAGCACGAGGAACTCGATCCGCGGATGCGCCTGCTTGAGCGCGCGCACGCATTCGATGCCGCCCAGCCCCGGCAGATGCAAATCCATCAGCACCACCTCGGGCGAAAGCTTCGGTATCTCGGCGAGCGCCTTTTTTCCGTCCCCGAAGGCGCCGATGCACACCACGCTCTCCTCGCGCCGCAGCACCTTGAGTGACTTGGCAAGGTTCTCACCTCCGAGGGGATCGA
>CAMLNJ010000204.1 GCA_946481225.1 uncultured Verrucomicrobiota bacterium
CGTGGCTGGCCTTGGCCGCGGGCGAGGCGCCCTTCTCGTGCAGGAACAGGTCGTAGCGGATGCCGCTCGTAACGAACGCGTGGTTCACTCCCTCGGTCTCGCGGACGGATTTGTAGATGTCGAGGAGCGCGGTGTGGTCGGTGTCGAGGTTGCGACAGACGTCGGGCCAGATGCAGGAGGGGCGCACGCACTCGTCGCAGATCCACTGCTCCTTGCCCTTCATGTTATACATGTTGGCGGAAGGCCCGCCGAGGTCGCTGATCGTGCCGCGGAAGTCGGGCATCTGCTTCACCGACTCGACCTCGCGCAGGATCGACTCCTTCGAGCGCGAGGCGACAAACTTCCCCTGGTGCGCCGAGATCGTGCAGAAGCTGCACCCGCCGAAACACCCGCGGTGCATGTTGATCGAGTGCTTGATCATCTCGTAGGCGGGGATCGGCCCGCGCTTGCGATACTTCGGATGCGGAAGGCGCGTGTAGGGCAGGTCGAAGGAGGCGTCGATCTGGCCCTCGCTCATCGTCGGAAAGGGCGGGTTGACGACGAGCAGACGGTCGGCCGTCGGCTGGAGCAGGCGGCGGGCCTTCACACGGTTCGACTCGGTCTCGATGGCCTTGAAGTTTTGCGCGTAGAGCGCGCGATCCTCGAGGCACTCCTCGTGCGCGTGGAGCGCGTGGTCCTCCCAGTTGGCGTTCTTCGGCGCGGGCTTGCCCGGCGGCAGCAGCACCGCGGTCTGGGGAATCGTCGTGAGCGAAGAAAACGGCACGCCCCGCTTGAGCAGGCGGACGCACTCCTTGAGCGGCAGCTCGCCCATGCCGTAGACGAGCAGGTCGGCGCCGCTCTCGGCGAGGATCGAGGGCTTGAGCGTCTCGGACCAGTAGTCGTAGTGCGTCACCCGGCGCAGCGAGGCCTCGATGCCGCCGACCATGACCGGGACGTCCGGGAAAAGCTCCTTCAGTATCCGAGAATACACTACAGTCGCGTAGTCCGGCCGGAATCCGGTCTCGCCGCCGGGCGTGTAGGCGTCCTCGCTGCGCGGCTTTCGCGCGGCCGTGTAGCGGTTGACCATCGAGTCCATGCAGCCCGCCGTGACGCCGAAGAACAGCCGCGGCGCGCCGAGTTTTTTGAAATCGCGGAGGTCGTCGCGCCAGTTGGGCTGCGGAATGATCGCGACCTTGAGGCCCTCCGCCTCGAGCAGGCGGGCGATGACGGCGGTGCCGAAGGCGGGATGGTCGACGTAGGCGTCGCCCGAGACGAGGATCACGTCGAGTTGCCCCCAGCCGCGCGCCTTCACCTCGTCGGCCGTGGTGGGCAGCCAGCGGGCCGGGTTCCAGACGGGTTCGCTGGAGTAGATCTTGGCAGGGAGGATGGCGGCGGGCTGACTCACGATAAGGACGGCTTAGGGTGGACAAAGCGCGCCGCATGGGAATCCGCAAATACCTCGCCGCATCCTCGACGTGGAACCTCGTATCGGTTTGCTCGTCTCATCTCGTCTTTCCCACACCTAAACCCATGATCCCCCAATCCTTCCTCCGTCGCATCGCCGGCTTCGCCGCCCTCGCCTGTCTCGCCGCCGTTTGCGGCCTCCGAGCCGAGGACGCCGCTCCCACCCCCGCTCCCGCGCCCAAAGAGACCGCGCCCGCCGCCATCTCCGACATCCGCATCGTCCTCAAGACCAGCAAGGGCGACATCAAGGGCACGCTCTTCGCGTCCAAGGTCCCGATGACGACGGCCAACTTCCTCAACCTCGCGAAGAAAGGCTTCTACGACGGCCTCACCTTTCACCGCGTGATCCCCGACTTCATGATCCAAGGCGGCGATCCCGAGGGCCGCGGCACCGGCGGCCCCGGCTACAAGTTCGGGGACGAGTTCGACAAGACCCTGCGCCACTCCAAGCCCGGCATCTTCTCCATGGCGAACGCCGGTCCCGGCACCAACGGCAGCCAATTCTTCATCACCCACGTCCCCACCCCGTGGCTCGACGGCAAACACAGCGTCTTCGGCGAAGTCACCGAGGGACAGGACGTGGTCAACCGCATCGCCAAGGGAGATAAAATCGAAAAGATCGAGATCCTCGACTCCACCGACGCGCTCTTCGCCGCCCAGGCGGAAAAAATCGCGAAGTGGAACGCCTCCCTGAAACGATAACACGACACGCCTCTTTCGCCTCCTTCCTCCCTCGGGCGACGCATTCCGCGTCGCCCTTTTTGCGCCCCGGCGACAGCCCAGACGAAAGATCGGGCAAAAAAACCGCGCGTTGCAGCACGCCCCACCGCCCGCAAGTTGCCAAACTGTAGGCCCGATCGCTGATCGGGCTGCCAGGCCACCGGCCCGGCCTGCATGACGAAACCCGACCCGGAACATCAGGCGCCCTCGGCGATCACCGCGCCGAGCTTTGCCCTCAACACGTCGAGCGCGAAGGGCTTTTGCAAAAAACCCGCCAGTCGCTCGCCCGTGAAATGGCTCGTCGCCTCCCGCTCGCTGAAGCCGCTCATCAACACCACCGGAAGATCCGGCCGCATCCGCCGCATCTCGCGAAAAGCCTCATCCCCCGTCATGCTCGGCATCATCAGGTCTAGCAACACGAGCGCGATCTCGGGCAGGTGCGCGCGCAGTTTGTCCACCCCGTCCGCTCCGTCGACGGCCGTAAGCACCTCGAAGCCCAGCGCCTCGACCATGTCGGCCACGACCATCCGCACCGTCTCCTCGTCGTCCACCACGAGCACCTTGCGCCCCATCGGCTTTGCGCGGTCCCGCGCCGGGACCGCCGGCCCCCCGCCTCCGTCCCGCGCGGGCAAAAACAGCTTGAACGTCGTCCCCTTTCCCGGCTCCGAACGGACTTTGAGCGCCCCCTTGTGGCTTCGCACGATGCCCAGCGCCGCCGCCAGGCCGAGGCCGCGCCCGGTGAACTTCGTGCTGAAGAAGGGATCGAAAATCTTCGCCTGCGTCGCCGCGTCCATGCCGCAACCCGTGTCCGTCACTTCGAGATAAACATAGGCGCCCGCGGGGAGCCTCGGAGCGAGATGCGCGTCGTTGAAGTAGTCGCGATCGACACGCGCCAGGCCCGTCGCGACCGTGATCCGCCCGCCTTGCGGGCCCAGCGCCTCGGACGCGTTGGTGACCAGGCCGACCAACACCTGGCGAAGCTGCGCGGCGTCGCCGTCGACAAGCGGCAGCTCCCCGCCCAGCTCCAGGCCGAGCGCCGCCTTCGTCCCGATGGAGATCCGCAACAGGCGCTCCGACTCCCGCACCAAACCGCTCAAATCGACCGGCTCGATGACGAAGCGCGCCTGCCCGGCGTAGGCGAGCATCTGCTTGCACAGCTCCGCGGCGCGAACCGCCGAGCTCTCCACCCCGTCCACAAACTCCTTCAGCGACGAACCGGGGGGCAATTCGCGACGGATCAAGCCGGTGTAACCCAGCACCCCCGTCAGCAGATTGTTGAAGTCGTGCGCGATGCCTCCCGCCAGCACACCCAGGCTCTCCAGCTTCTGCGCCTCGATCAGCTTCTTCTCCATTTCCTCTCGCGCCATCTCGCGCCGCCGCCGCTCGATCACGATCCCCAGCAAATGCGCCGCCACCCGCGTAACCCGCAGGTGCGCCTCGTCCGGCTCGCAAAGAAACGAATGGTGGATCGCCAGTCTGCCGAGCACCCTGCCGCCGCTCGAGAAAATCGGCTCCGACCAGCGCTCGATCAATCCATCCGGGCCGCCGCCCGCCCCGCGGCCGTCCGCACCAAGCGAATCGCTCGCGACGCCGGGCACGGTCGCCGCTCCGCAGGAACCCCGCTCCGACCCGACCTCAAAAGCACCCTCCGCCGCCCAAACGGACTCCGGCAAGCCCGATGAACATCCCTGTCGCGGCATCCGCCCGTCCTCGTCCAAAATCGAGATCCTCGGGCTGCACCCCGGGATCTGCTCCTCAAGCAACTCGATCACCTGCCGATAGATTTCGTGCTGGCCGACACCCATCGCCAGTCTCTCCAGAATGTGGATTTGCATCTCCCGCACGGTATCGCCCCGACCGGCTTCCTCCGCGACGGCCGCCTCTCGCGACGACGCTGTGGAGCTCGTCTTCACGATGTAAAAAATGTATGATCAAAGAGAGGGAAACAGCAAGCCGAAACCCACCCCGGCCGCCGCGTCTCCGGCACCCATGGGCTTTGTTTTGGTGGCCATAAACCCCCGCTCTCCGTCCGGGCCGAACGCCCGCCCGGGAAAAAGAACACTCGCCAAGCCTACGCCCTGAAGGCCGCTTCGGGAATTCGCCAAGCAAGCTCCGGAGAATTCCTTTACCCCGGATGCGCCCTCCCCTTTCTGGGCCGCCGCGCTTGAACACCCCCCTCCACCTTTCGCGTGAAGTTCTCCTGCCGCGGCCCCGGCGCGATACCCGAGGCGCCGCGCCCGCGCGCCCCTGCGCCCTCCTCGCATGACTCCTCACGGCACGACAACCGCCCGCGTTCCCACCCTCCTGTATGTGGAAGACGAGGAGAACGACGTCCTCTTCATGCGACGCGCCCTCGACCGCGCCGGCGTGAAGGTCGATCTCCGGACGGCGTGCGACGGCGACGCGGCGGTCGCCTACTTCGCGGCCAAGCCTCCCCGGGCCGACAACCCCCTGCCCGATCTCGTCCTGCTCGACCTGAACCTCCCCGCGCGCTCCGGCTTTGACGTGCTGGAATGGATACGCGGGCAACCCGACCTGCGCGCGATCCCCGTCGTCGTGTTCTCCTCCTCCGCCCGCGTCGAGGACCGCGAACGCGCCCGCCTGCTCGGCGCGGACGACTACATGGTCAAGCCCGCCGCCCCGCTTCACCTCGTCGAAACCGTCGGCGACCTCTGGCGCCGCTGGCTGGCTTCCGACTGCCGGAACGACGCGGACGACGCCCCCGGCGAGGAGTCCTGAACAGCCAGCGACGCCGGGTTGCTCCGCCTCTACTCCCGCCACGCCTCGCACGACACGTTCTCCGCGCTGGTCGCGCGCCACCTCGGCCTCGTCCACGCCGCCGCCCTCCGCCAGCTTCGCAGCCCCGATCTCGCCCGCGACGTCGCGCAACTCCGCAACCAGGCGGACAGCCGCTTCCAGCGGCTCATCCAAGCCGCCCTGCGGAAATTCGCCAAGCAGAACGACGACGACGCGTTCCCTGCGGCGATAGCCGCGGCTCATCTCGTGCAACCTGCTGAACCCATCGGCCGCGCTTGACGCACCTTCCCGGTGCGCCTTCGGGCCGCCGCATTCACCAGGCCATCCGTATGGCAACGCCCGTGCCCGGACGTCGCCACGTCGGCGAAGTCAGCCCGCCCCGCCCGGCGCCGCAAACTTCCGCAGATATTTCAGCGCCACCTCGAACTCCTTCGGCAGCGGCGCCGTGATCGTCACCGGCTCGCGCGTCGTCGGGTGGTTTACCGTGAGAGCGCTCGCGTGCAGCGCCAGCCGGTCGATCAGCGGCCGCTCGTCGTCGCGGCCTTTGTATCCACGTTTCAAATCCGAAAGCTTCAACTGCACGTCGGGCACGCCGTAAAAAGGATCGCCCAGGATCGGCGCGCCCGCCGCCGCGAGATGCACGCGGAGCTGATGCGTGCGCCCGGTCAGCGGCGAACACTCCACCCACGCGAACGCGCGCCCGCGGCGATCGTGAAAACGCTCCAGCGTGCGAAACACCGTCGTCGAGGCCTTGCCTCCGCGCTTCTTAAAAACGCGCATGCGCCCCGGCTGCAGCTCGTCCTCGCCGAGCGCCAGCTCCACCGTGAACTCCGCCGGCAACAAACCCGAATCGTCGCGCGCCACGCGGCCGACCTTCATCGCCTCGTCGACGGGCGGCACGTAGCAGAGCGCGTGGTAGGTTTTCTTCGCTGTCTTCGACTGGAACTGCCCCGAAACGAAATCGAGCGACGTCTTGTCCTTCGTGCAGAGCAGGACGCCCGAGGTGTCGGCGTCGAGCCGGTGGACGTTAGCCACGTGGTCGCCGAGTTTCTCGTGGACCTGCTTCATGAGGTTGGCGCGGGCCTTGTCCCAACGGTCGGGCGCGATGAGCAGGCCGCTCGGCTTGT
>CAMLNJ010000205.1 GCA_946481225.1 uncultured Verrucomicrobiota bacterium
AACGGCGCCGACGCCATCTTCTTCGGCCTCGAACGCTTCAACGCCCGCATGCGCGCCCACAACTTCACCGTGGCCGACCTGCCGGACCTGATGGCCTTCCTTCACCGCCGCGGCGTGCGCGGCTACGTCACCTTCAACACCCTCGTCTTCGCCGACGAGCTCGCCGACGCCGCCGATTACCTCCGCGCCATCATCGCCGCCGGCGTCGACGCCGCCATCGTCCAGGACGTCGGCGTCTGCCGCCTCATCCGCCGTCTCTCGCCCGATTTCCCCATCCACGGCTCCACCCAGATGACCGTGACCAATGACGCGGGCGTGCAATTCGCCCGCGAGCTCGGCGCCGAGCTCGTCGTCCTCGCCCGCGAAAACTCCCTCAAGGAGATCGAGCACATCCAGGCCGCCCAGCGCGCCTCCGGCCAGTCGCCGCTCCCGCTCGAGGTCTTCGTCCACGGCGCCCTCTGCGTCGCCTACTCCGGCCAGTGCCTCACCAGCGAGTCGCTCGGGGGCCGCTCCGCCAACCGCGGCGAATGCGCCCAGGCCTGCCGCCTCCCCTACGGCCTCGTCAGCGACGGCCAGCCCGTCGACCTCGGCGACCGCGCCTACCTCCTCAGCCCGCAGGATCTCTCCGGCCTCGACGTCCTCCCCGACCTCGTGCGCGCCGGCGTCACCTCGCTCAAGATCGAGGGCCGCCTCAAATCCCCCGAATACGTCGCCAGCATCACCCGCACCTACCGCCAGGCCCTCGACCGCGTGATGGCGGAACTTGGCGGCGCCACCCCGGGAACGCCGAGCCCCAGCTCGGCCTCCGCCTCCGCTCCCGATGTCGCTCCTCTGGCTCCAAGCTCCTCGCTCCATGCTCCCAGCTCCTACTACGAGCTCAACATGGCCTTCTCCCGCGGCCTCTACACCGGCTGGTTCCGCGGCATCAACAACCAGGAGCTCGCCCACGGCCGCTTCGGCACCAAGCGCGGCGTTTTCCTCGGACAGGTCTCCCGCGTCGGCGCCGATCACGTCGCCCTCAAGCTCGTCGCCCCCGCCAAGCCCGGCGACGGCGTGGTCTTCGACGCCGGCAATCCCGCCGCCGGCGAACAAGGCGGCCGTATTTATCAACTCAATACCGACGCCCGCTCTGGCGAGAGCGTGCTCCGCTTCGGACACGGCGACCTCGATTTCAAAAAAATCCGGCCCGGCCACCGCGTCTGGAAAACCAACGATCCCGCGCTCGACCGCGAGCTGCGCGCCACCTTCGCCGGCGACAAGATCCGCCACACCCGCCCGATTCGCGCCGAGGTCCACGGCCACGCCGGAGCCCCGCTCACCCTGATTCTTGACGACGGCCAAGGCCACGTCGTGCGCGAAGCCTCCGCCCTCCCGCTCGAGGCCGCGCCCGCCGACCAGCGCCCGCTCACCACAGAGCGCCTCCGCGACCAGCTCGGCCGCCTCGGCGGCACCCCGTTCCATCTCGACGAGCTCGAGAACCGCATCGAAGGCCAGGTCATGCTGCCGACGAGCGAGCTCAACCGCCTCCGCCGCGACGCCGCCGCCAAACTCGACGCCCTGCGCGCCGCGCCCAGGCGCTGGACCCTTGTCGAAGCCGCCGACACCGCCGCGAAAATCCCCGCCCCCCCCGAGACGCCCGCCACGCCGCAGATCATCCCGCTCGTCCGCGATTTCGCCCAACTCGAAGCCGCGCTGAACTCCGGCGTCCCCTTCGCCGACCTCTACTGCGAGTTCGAAAACCCGAAGCACTACCGCGAAGCCGTCGCCAAGTTCCGCGCCTGGCAATCCACACGCCCCGCTTCGGCTTCTTCAGCTCAGCTCCCTGCTCCCTGCTCCTCGCTCCCTGCTCCGTCCGTCTGGCTGCTGCCGCCGCGCGTCTTCAAACCGACCGAGGACTGGATCCTGAAGCAGGTGCTCTCCGCCGAGTCCGACGGCATCCTCGTGCGCAACCACGAGCACCTGCGCTTCTTCCCCTCGGCCGCGCCGACGCTTCGCCTCCGCGGCGATTTCTCGCTCAACGTCTCCAACCCGCTCACCGCGGAGTATTTCCTCTCCAAATACAATCTCGAGCGCGTCACCGCCAGCTACGACCTCAACGTCGCCCAGCTCGAAGCGCTGCTCCGCGGCGCGCCCGCCTCGCGCTTCGACCTCACGCTGCACCAGCACATGCCCATGTTTCACATGGAGCACTGCGTGTTCTGCGCCTTCCTTTCCAAGGGCAAGGACTACCACGACTGCGGCCGCCCCTGTGAAAAGCACAAGGTCGCCCTGCGCGACCGCGTCGGCGCGCTCCTCCCGCTCAAGGCCGACGCCGGCTGCCGCAACACCGTCTTCAACCCGCGCGCCCAGACCGGCGCCGAGTTCGTCGACCGCATGATCGCCCTCGGCGCGCGTCACTTCCGCGTCGAGTTCGTCGACGAATCCGCCGACGAGGTCGCGCGCACCCTGCGCGCCTACGAGAACCTCTTCGCCGGCCGCACGAACGGGGCGGACCTCTGGCGCGAGCTGAAGCTCCTCAACCAAATGGGCGTCACCCGCGGCCAGCTCGAGACCACGCCGCAGGTGATTTTCAAGAAACGCTGAGGCGGCCCGTGTAGCCACGGCCGTGTCGGCCGTGCCCGTTCGCGCGCCCGGCCGACACGGCCGGGGCTACACTCCGGCTCACAGCCGCGACTCCGCCGGCAGCCCGTAATACTCCTTCACGCGCCGCGTCGCCGCCTCGAGCGTCGCGGCGTCGAGCACGAGCCGCTGCAAGCTGCGCCCCGACATGAACTCGAAGCGATGCACGCCGCCCTCCGCCGGCGTCTTCAACGCCTCGGCGAGGTCCGCCAACGTGGCGACCACGCGTCCGTTCACCTTGTCCACCACAAGCATCGTCGCGTCCTGATAACCGAGATTGATCTCGTCGGGCAACACGCCGGTCAGCGCGACCAGCGACTTCCGTTTGTCGCTCGGCTCGCCGTATTGGTAATACTGGAGCCGGAACGGCGCGTATTTGCGCCACTCCTCGCCCCAGCCCCGCAGGAAAGGCTGCGCCAGCGGCTGAAACACGAGCCCGCCCGCCATGAGATACTTCGGCGCCCCGTTGAACACCTCGCGCGGCACGGTCTCGTCCGCGAAGTCCGCCTTCGGCACCGTGTAGTCGAGCATCAGCTCCTCCGCGCCGCGGCGCACCTTCAGCTTCACCTTCGCGCCGGCGAAGTGCCCGCGATTGGCGAGATTCTCCAACATCAGATGCCCGTAGTCCGGGTCGAGATAGTCGCCCTCGCTGTCGATCGCCCGCCCGTCGATCTCGAGCAGGATGTCGCGCGCGCGCGGCGATTTCGCCGGATCCGATTCGCGCCCCGCCGCGTGCACCACCGCGCCGCGCGGCTCGCCGTCGAGACCGAGTTCCTTGAGCAGGTCGGGATTGCTGCCCGGCTGCCAGGTGAAGTCGAAGTAGCCCAAGCCGGAGAACTTTCCCGCACGCCACGCATCCAGCACGCCGCGGATAAAAGGCGCGGGCAACGCGCCGCACACCCGCCCGCTTGAATAAGTCGTCAGGCCGATGAGCGCGCCGTCGCGCGCCAGCACCTCCGTCCAGCCGAGGCCGCCCAGGTCGGTGCTCACCTCGAGCTGCACGTGCGAAGCGAAGCCGAGCGCGCCCTCGCCCACCGTGAACTTGCCGAACTCCACGCGCCGGGACTCGAGGTTGCCGTCGCGCCAGCGCACGAGTTCGAACTCGGGCCCGGTGCCGACCTTCTCCGCCAGCGCCGCGGGCGCGAGGCCCTCCCAGAAGGTCGGCGCGGCGGCCTCGACCAAGGCGAGGTTCGACTGCGCGTCCCACCACTTCACGCGCGCGTCATACCATCGGCCGCGCCCGCCTTTTTGCACGCGCACCAAGGTGTGCGTCGGCAGATACTGCGCCGTGGTAAGAATCTCGCCTGGCGCGACGACCACGCCGTGCTTGCGAATCGCGCGCGTCGGCTCGTTCCACGGCTGAAAGGCGTCGTAGACCTTGTAGGTCACCTCGATGCTCACGAGCGAGCGGTCCCAGCCGGCGCGCGGAAGCAGTTGCGCGCACGCCGCCGGGACGACCGCGAGGGCGAACCCGAGGAGCGCGACGACCGTCGCGACCGATACAAGACGAAGAAAAAAACGACGATGCATGGCTGGGTTCCTCAAAAACGTTGGTCGGACACGACGCCGTAGGTGCGGATGATCTCGGCGTGCGCCGCCTCGGCCGCGGCGCGGTCGAGCGCCTCGATCGGCCCCTCCTCGGGCCCCTCGAATTCGAAAACGTGGCGCGCCTCCTTGTTCCCGGCCAGCGCGCGCTTCACGTCCTCGATCCGCTCGATGCGCACGCCGTTGATGCGGTTGACCAGCATGCGGCCGCGCACCCCGAAGTCGGCGTTGACCGCGTGGGGCAGCACGCCCGCCAGCACCACAGGTTCGGGGCGCGCATTTTTCGGATCCTCCGCCTGGCGGTAGTGGAGCTCGTAGGCGAGTCGCGCGAGACTGTCGCCGAGGTAGTCGCGCCCGGTCTGCCCGACGGTTTCGAGGTAGTTGGCGCCGAGCGGCGTGAAGACGAGGCCGGCGTGGATGAAATAGCGTGGCGGCGCGTCGTATTGGCGGCCGGCGAGGCGGTCGCCGTCGTAGGCGGCCATGGGCAGCTCGATGTCGATCTCCTTGCCCTCGCGCCAGACCTTGAGCGCGAGCTTTTCACCCGCCTGCGGTTGTTGAAACGCCACGCCCGCCGCCACACGATTGCCGCGGTAGGGGATCATCGCGTCGCTGCCCACCGGGTAGCCGCCGGCCTCGAGCATCACGTCGTCGGGTCGCAACACCGTCGCCGCGGTGCCGTCGGGTCGCAGCCAGTCGACGCGCGCCCCGCGTCCGTCGTCCGCCAGGCCGAGCAGGCGCCGGTAGGCCGGATTTTGAAGTTCCTCGAAGCTCACGCCCGCCATCGGAAACCCGTCATAGCGGCCGTCCTTAACGTCGGTCAGGAAGTGGCACACCACCTCCGGCGGAATGAAAAAGCCCGCGTTTTGCAGGCCCGGGATGCCTTGGAAAGCCACGCCCACGACCTTGTCGCCCTGAAACACCGGACCGCCGCTGTTTCCGGGATTGATCGCCGCGTCCGTCTGCACCGCGAGCCAGGCGCGGTTGCCCGGATGCGCATAGGGCTGGACCTCGATGCGCGACACCACGCCGCTCGTGAACGACATCTGGTCTCCGCCGGCCGGATAGCCGCAGGTCACGACGGTCGACTGCACCCCGGGCAGCTCGCCGAACTCCAGCGCCTTCACGTCCTCGAGATCCTTCGGGTCGACCGGCTCGATCAGCGCCAGATCGCAATCATTCCCCGCAAACACGACCCGCGCCGGCAGGAGGCGGGGATCTTGATAACGTCGGATGAGAATCTGCTTCGCCCACGCGATCACGTGCGCGTTGGTCATGATCCGCCCGCCCTCGATCACGAAACCCGTCCCCGACGAACGTCGGACCGGCTGGTAGCGCCACGGCGCGTCATACACCGGCACCTGCGACGACACGAGGATCTGCACCACCGCCCGCTCCGGCGCCGCCGCGGCCACCGCCGGCGGCGGATTTTCCAGCAAAGTTCCCTCCGCCCGCGCCGTCGCGCCGTCGCAAACCGCCGGCAGCAACAACACCGCGCACAACACGCACCCCGCGATCCGGCGCGGGGCTTGTCCGGTCATCCATTGAAAACGCATCGCCCACCAGAGCATGCAGACCGGCCCCGACCGCAACGCCGCAAAGGAAAAAACCCCTCCGCCGGGAGCGCCGAGCCCCGGCTCGGCTTCTTCTTTCGCCCCGCTCTGCACGCCACGCCTCGCCGCCGTCCACCCCACGTCCGCCTTGCCGTCCCGCCCCGCCGCCCGCTATTTCGCACCGCCGCCCATGTCCGCTCCGACCGCCTCCGCCTCCCCCGCCCGTCCCGCCGCCGGCGCCTTGCTCTGCATCGACATCGGCAACACGCACACGCACCTCGCCTTCCACCGCGACGGCGTCCTGAGCGACCAGCGCGACATCCC
>CAMLNJ010000206.1 GCA_946481225.1 uncultured Verrucomicrobiota bacterium
CGCGGCGGTGTTTCACGAACTCGCGGACTGGCCGCGGGCGGCGGAGGCGGCGACGCGGCTCTGCGAGCGTTCGCCGGAGGACGCGGGCCATTGGATCCAATGCGCCTACGCGGTGCGGCGGGCGCGGAATCTGGAGGCGGCGAAGGGGATTTTGCTCGCGGCGATGGCGCGGCATCCGGAGGAGTCGATCATCCGCTTCAATTTGGCGTGCTACGAAGCGCAGCTCGGGCGGTTGGAGGAGGCGCGGGAGTTTCTGGCGCAGGCGTGCCGGCTGAACCCGGGTTGCGCGGAGATGGCGAAGACGGATCCGGATCTGGAGCCGTTGCGGTAGGCGGGGCAGGGCGTCCGCGGCGATCAGCTCGCGCTGGCGATGGCGATGAGGTGGCGAAGCTCGGCGGCGACTTCGCCGGGGTCGTTCACGGTGGCGGCGACCTCGGCGCGGATAAGCTCCCGGAATCGCGCGCGCAGGCGGTGGATCGCCACCTTCACGGCGGTTTCCGTCATACCCAGTTCGTGGGCGACGTCGGCTTGGGAACGTCCCGCGCCGCCATCGAGCCAAGGTCGGAGCGCGGAGAAGTGCCGCGGTTTTGCCGCGTGTTCGACCTCCAGCGCGGCGAGCGCGCGGCCGATGACGGTGAAAGCCCACTCGCGGTCGAAGGCGAGCGTGTCGGCGGCGGCCGGGTCCGCCACCGGCAGGCCGGGCGCGGTGCCGGCTTCGGCGACGAGCGGCACGTGTTCCACGCCGCCGCCCCGCTTTTGCGCGGCCGCCGCGTCGCGCCGATGCGCGAGGAAATGTTTCAAGGCCCCGAGCAGATAGCTGCGAAAACGGCCGCGCTCCGGCTCCGGCGCGCCGACTCCGCGGGCGAGCACGCGGGCGAAAAACGCATGCGCCAGCTCCCGGGCGTCGTCCTCGCCACGCCCCTCGCGCCGCAAAAACGCCACCACCGGCGCGTAGTAGGCCGCGCACAGATCGGAAAGCGCGGCCTTCGCCTCGTCGCCCTCGCCGCGGGCGCGAAGAACCAAGGTCCAGCGGGTCGGGTGAAAGGCGGGGGCGATCATTTTCCAGTCCGAGGTCTCGCCCCCAAGCCGTTCAGCTTCCACTCCCCGTCCTCGAAGATCATTCCGAAGGTGAACCGGCGTTTGCTCGCGTCGTTCGCTTCTACCACCATTTCGGCGCGCCCGGCCTCCGGCGCGGTCGCGCTCACAAAGGAGCATTGGCCGAAGTCGCCGAAGTCCAGGTTCTCCCCGTGGGCCTTTAGGTCCGCCGCGAAGGATTTGGAAAAGCCGTTCTGGAAAACCGCGGCGTTCCGGTTCCGCGCCGCCTCGAGGATCCGCTGCATCGCTTCGCCCACGGCGGCGCTCTCGTGCTCCGGGTCCTTGATCGCCTTGCGCGGGTTCTCGTCCGTCCCCGGATTCTCCGCCGCCTTTTTGAAGGCGACGTTCCAGAGGCCCGCCTGCTGGCAGCTTTTGATCACCCGGAGCACGTCGTGGTATGCGACCCTGTCATCCGCGTGGATTTCCAAGCGGGAGGGGTGCCGTCCAGCCAGCTCCGCAAGCCGGCCGGCGAGCTTTTCCGCCGGGCAGGGCTTGCCTGAGACCGTCAGCGAACCGTCCGCCGCGATGGTGACGATTTCCACCTCTCCGGCGGGCGAGAGGGCGTTTTTCCCACGCCCGCGGGCCGTGGCCTGATACCTCGAGTCCAGACTATCGAGCTTCCACTCTCCTTCCTCGAAGACGGCGCTGACACTCCTGGTGGGCGGTTGGGCAAAATCTGAAACAGATTCGCCCCAGATCGTCGCCAGGCCCTCGTCCCGTGTGTCGCGTTCCCTTGAAGTCACCGCAAAGCGCATGGCGTTAAGGTTGCCGTTGAAGCTGCCCATGAAGCCATCCCAGCCGTCCGGGTGCGCTTCGACTTGGGCGGCGAGCGCCTTTGACACGCCGCGCTTCACCACGTCGAGTCGTCCGAAATAGCGGGCGTCAAAGACGCTCATCACCGCCTTCTCCGGCGTGCTGAAATCGGGCGCGGGCATTTCCTCCGGCGCGAGTTTTGGCGGCAGCGGGGGCGCGTCGAGGACGCGGGGCGCGGCGGGATCGATCAAGGGCCACGCCGGCAGGGCGAACATCACGCCGTGCAGCGCGACGCCGCCGGCGATCACCCACGCGACGCGGCGCCCTCCGGCGAGGGCGGCGAACAGCGCGCCGAGGATCGCCAGAACGGCGAGCGTCGCGTGTTGCGGCAGGTAGCGGGGGTCGGCCTGCCTCCTCCACTCGGGTCGCGATCCTCCGATCTCGGCGGACACGTGGAATTCACGCGGCGTGATCACATTGGTCGGGAGCAGGTCGACGAGCCGCTCGAGGCAGTTGTTGGAGTGGGCATACAAAGCAGAGGGGCTGTTTTCCGGAGTTCGCCGTTCGCGCGTGACGGCCATGACGCTGGCCACTCCGTTGTTCACGGAGAGCTTGTAGTCGTCCGCAAACGGGCCTGCCGCCTGCTTCAGCAGGGCGAGCAGCCGGTCGTCCGCGGGACGGTTTTTAGACAACAGTTTCAACGTGGCCTGTTCGCCGTAAAAGAGATGAGGCCAGTGGTAATCGAAACGCTTCGTCAGGAGCGCGCAGGCGATCGTGGCGACGACGGCGAGCACAAGGCTGATATTGCCGAGCCGATGGCGCCCGGGGGCGGCCGGCTGGAGCGGACGGGCGAGGTGGAAAAGGATTCCGAACACGAGCCCCAGCGCACCGTAGACGCCGCCCATCATGACCTGCAGTTCACCCTTTTGATTTTGAAGCGCCGTCGTCGTGAACATATAGGCCCAGGCGAGCCCAAGCGCTCCGCACGCGAGTGGAGCGACCGTGAGCGCGATGAGTCCCCTGCGGCCGACCGTGGGCGTCCAACGGCGTTTCATCTCGTAAAACGACCAGAGAGAGCCGAGGAAGCCGGTCGCCGCGGCGGCGCCGCCAAGCGCGATGAGCAGCGCCATCATACTTGTGGTTTGCGTGTCTCGGTAGCTGTCCTCGACCAGCTTGGCGGCGCCCATGAGCATCCCGCCGCCGAAAAGCAGGCCCAGCGACCACCGGAGGGACTTGGGCAGGGACGCGCGGCCCGATGACCCCGAAGAGGAGGCCGGTTTCGCGTCGGCAGCCGGCTCCTTCGCGGTCGCGGCGCCTTGCACGTCGGTCTTCACCTCGGTCGCGCTCTGGTGGCGGAGTTCACGTTCCTTGGCCAGGGTGCGCAGCACGATGTCGTCGATGCGCGCGTCGACCTCCGCGCGCCGGCTCGGCGGCGGGAATCGCCCCAGCGGCAGCTCGCCGGTGAGCATTTCGTAGATGACCACGCCGAGGCTGTAGATGTCGGCGCGGTGGTCCACGTCGTGCGGGCGCTCGTGCTGCTCGGGGGCCATGTAGGCGGCGCTCCCGAGGACGCCGCCGGTCATGGTGAGGGTGAAATCGCGCCGCGGGTCGCCGACGATCCGGGCGATGCCGAAGTCGGCGATTTTCACGCCGCCGCGGGCGTCGAGCAGGATGTTCTCGGGCTTGATGTCGCGGTGCCAGACGCCCTCCGCGTGCGCGGCCTGGAGCGCGTCGCAGATACCGGGCACGACGGCGAGGGCCTGCCCCGGAGTGAAGCGCCCGGCGCGCATGGCCTGGCGCAAGTTCACGCCTTCGACGTGTTCCATCAGCAGGTAGAAAAAGCCGCCACTCTCGCCGTAGTCGTAGATCGCGACGATGTTCGGGTGGTGCAGCTTGGCGAGGGTGCGCGCCTCGCGGGCGAAACGTTCCTCGAAGCCCGGATCGCGCCGCAGCTCGGGGGCGAGGATTTTCAGGGCGACGATGCGGTCGAGGTTCGGCTGCCGCGCCTTATACACCGAGCCCATGCCGCCCTGACCGATGAAGCCGAGGATTTCGAGCTTGGGGAAGGCGGAGGCGACCTGTTCGAGCGAGGGGGCGGCATGAAGGGGCGGCGGCGGCTCCTCCGCGTCGCGCAACACGCAGGTCGGGCAGAGCCCGCCGGGGGCGCCGGCCGGGATCGGATGGTGGCAGGTGGGACAGGTTTTCGGGTTCACATCGCTTCCTGACGGGAAGAGTCGGCGACGTTACGCCGTTTTTTTCCGGCCGCGCAGCCGAGCGGTCGCCCTGTCCGAAATCACGGACGGGGCGCGCCTGCCACTTTAATTTCGTCCGGCGAGGCCTGCGGGAGGGCTTGGCGGGGCGAAGACTCGGCTTTCGCGACGCCGCGCCCGACGGGTCTCGATGGAGGGGGCTGATAGCCGCTGGAAAACCTAGGGTGTGTCTGGGAAAGATCTCGGTCCAGCGTGGGAGAAAAAGGGCGCTGGGCCCGGAACTTAACCAGACACCCCGGATGGTGTTGAGCGTGTGGACACTGGGCGAAAGAGGGGTTTCGTGGCGGGGATGAAACCCAATCTTGGCCTTTCCGGAAAATCGCGCGATGTGGTGCTTTCGGTGCTCGAGCGCCTGCTGGCGGACGAGCACGTGCTTTATGTGAAGACCCGCAACTTCCACTGGAATGTGACCGGGCCGCACTTCGGTCCGCTGCACGAACTTTTCGAGAAGCAATACAACGCGCTGGCGGAGACGATCGACGAGGTGGCGGAGCGTATTCGCCAGCTTGGCGGCGTGGCTCCCGGCTCGATGAAGGAGTTTTTGAAGCTCGCGCGGATCGACGAGCAGCCGGGCGGAAAGCTGGAGGCGGAGAAGATGATCGCGATCTTGTTAAGCGACCACGAGGCGGTGATCCGTGCGTTGCGCGATGGGATCGAGATCGCGGACAAGGCGGGCGACGCCGGCACGGACGATTTTCTCACCGGCCTGCTCGAGGCGCACGAGAAGACCGCGTGGATGCTGCGCGCGCATCTGGAGTGAGCGCGGTGCCGGCCATGGAGATCATCGGATGTCGGGACGGCTGCGGCGCGTGCTGCATCGCGCCGAGCATCACGTCGCCCATCCCCGGCATGCCGCACGGCAAGCCGGCGGGGATTCCGTGCGTGCAGTTGTTGCCCGACATGCGCTGCGCGATTTTCGGGAGGCCCGAGCGCCCGGCCTTTTGCGCGAGCCTGCGGCCGACGCAGGAGATGTGCGGGGCGAATCGCGAGGAGGCGTTGGCAGGATTGGCCTTGTTGGAGCGTGTCACGCAACCAGGCGGACGGCGGTGAGGGCCGAAATCCGTGGCCAAGGCATTTTAAATAGAATTGTAGCCGCGCCCGTGTCGGGTGCGTTGTGCGATAGAGGAGCACGGCCGACACGGCCGTGGCTACAACGGAGCAGGCGCTCCGCCGGCCGCAAACGTCGCTGGCCGGTGACGTGAAAGTGAGATGATACCAGCGGCTGGTTGCTTTGGGATTTTGGTGGACGGAGAATTCCTGCGCCCGTGGCTCGATCTCCGGGCTGCGGGCGCAGGGACGCGTCCGCCCACCTTGAGCGGAAAGTCTAAACTCACAAAGCCATTGGTATCAGCAGCGGCGGGCGGCGTCGATTTTGGCGACGTCGATTTTGCCCATCTCCATCATCGCCTCGAAGGCGCGCTTGGCCTCGGCGCCGCCCGCGGCCATCGCCTCGATGAGCGTGCGCGGAGTGATCTGCCAACTGATGCCCCACTTGTCCTTGCACCAGCCGCAGGCGCTCTCCGTGCCGCCGTTGCCGATGATCGCGTTCCAGTAGCGGTCGGTCTCCGCTTGGTCCTCGGTCGCGATCTGGAAGGAAAAGGCCTCGGTGTGCGGGAAGATCGGCCCACCGTTCAGGCCGATGCAGGGGATGCCGAGCACGGTGAATTCGACGGTGATGGTGTCGCCCGCCTTGCCCATCGGGTAATCGCTCGGCGCCTTATGCACCGCGGTTACGTGGGTGTCGGGAAAAGTCGCCGCGTAGAAGCGCGCCGCTTCCTCCGCGTCATGATTGAACCAAAGGCAGATCGAGTTTTTGGGGATGGGCTTGTTCATGGAAAGACGGGTGGTTTGGGGTCTTGCACGAGACAGCGCTTAGTGGACGGAGTTCACATCCCCAACGATCGCA
>CAMLNJ010000207.1 GCA_946481225.1 uncultured Verrucomicrobiota bacterium
AGAACACGATCTTCACCAACTGCGCGCTCACGCCCGAGGGCGGCGTCTGGTGGGAGGGCATGACCGACGCGCCCCCCGCCGAGTGCGTCGACTGGCAGGGGAAAAAGTGGACGCCCGCCATCGCCAAGGAGACGGGCGCCAAGGCCGCCCACCCCAACGCCCGCTTCACCGCCCCCGCCGCGCAGTGCCCGACCATCGACCCCGATTGGGAAAAACCCGACGGCGTGCCGATCAGCGCCATCGTCTTCGGCGGCCGCCGCGCCACCACCACGCCCCTCGTCTACCAGGCCTTCAACTGGTCCGGCGGCGTCTACGTCGGCGCCACGATGGGCTCGGAAATGACCGCCGCCGCCGCCGGCGCCATCGGCCAGGTCCGCCGCGACCCCATGGCCATGCTGCCCTTCTGCGGCTACCACATGGGCGACTACTTCCGCCACTGGATCAAGATGCAGCGCGACCTCACCGAGACTCCGCGCATCTTCAACGTGAACTGGTTCCGCAAAGGCGAGGACGGCAAATTCCTCTGGCCCGGCTTCGGCGAAAACTTCCGCATCCTCCGCTGGATCGTCGAGCGCACGCAGGGCCGCGCCCGCGGCCGCGAGACGCCGCTCGGCTGGATGCCCCGTCACCGCGACATCGACTGGACCGGCCTCGATTTCTCCGAAGCGGCCTTCGAGCGGCTCACCACCATCGACCGCAAGGCCTGGCGCTCCGAGCTCCTCGGCCACGAGGAGCTCTTCATCGACCTCACCGCCCATCTCCCGAAGGAGATGCTCTTCGAGCGCGAGCTCCTCATCTGCCGGATGTGACGAAATCCATTCGACCGCAGATCACGCAGAGAGCGCAGATTCGGAAATCTGTCCGATATCTGCGTTCATCCGCGAAATCTGCGGTTAAAAACATTCCCCGTCACTTCGCCGTCACCGCCGCGAGGATCTTCTCCTTCAAGTGCGTGCCGCGGGTCTTCGCCTCGTTGTTCCGCACCGCCATCCCGTAGGCCGCCGGCTCGCCGACGATGAACACCTTTTTCTTCCCGCGCGTGATCGCCGTGTAGAGCAGGTTGCGCTGGAGCATCATGAAATGCCCCTTCAGCAGCGGGATCACCACCGCCGCGTATTCACTTCCCTGCGACTTATGGATGCTGATCGCGTAGGCCAGCGCCAGGTCGCCCAGCTCGCCGCGCGAGAACGAGTGCTTCTCGCCGTCGAACTCCGCCTCGATCATGCCCGCGTCGGGATCGCAGCCGACGACCAGACCGATACCGCCCATCTCCCGAAGGAGATGCTCTTCGAGCGCGAGCTCCTCATCTGCCGGATGTGACGAAATCCATTCGACCGCAGATCACGCAGAGAGCGCAGATTCGGAAATCTGTCCGATATCTGCGTTCATCCGCGAAATCTGCGGTTAAAAACATTCCCCGTCACTTCGCCGTCACCGCCGCGAGGATCTTCTCCTTCAAGTGCGTGCCGCGGGTCTTCGCCTCGTTGTTCCGCACCGCCATCCCGTAGGCCGCCGGCTCGCCGACGATGAACACCTTTTTCTTCCCGCGCGTGATCGCCGTGTAGAGCAGGTTGCGCTGGAGCATCATGAAATGCCCCTTCAGCAGCGGGATCACCACCGCCGCGTATTCGCTTCCCTGCGACTTATGGATGCTGATCGCGTAGGCCAGCGCCAGATCGCCCAGCTCGCCTCGCGGGAACGAGTGCTTCTCACCGTCGAACTCCGCCTCGATCATGCCCGCGTCGGGATCGCAGCCGACGACCAGGCCGATGTCCCCGTTGAAGAGGTTCTTGTCGTAGTTGTTCCGTAGCTGGATCACCTTGTCGCCGACCCGATACTCGCCGCCCGGCCCCCGCAGGCCGCGCCCGTGCGGGTTCATCGCCGCCTGCAGTTGCGCGTTCAGGTTGCCCACGCCCGCCACACCCTTGTGCATCGGCGCGAGCACCTGCACGTCGCCGGGCTTCATCCAGTGGAAATTCGCAGGGATAAACTCCGTGCAGAGCGCGATCGTCTTTTGCAGGCAATCCTCGGCGTCGCGCGCCACGACAAAGGTCAGATCCGCCCACGCCTGCACCTTGTCCAGCGACTCCACCGCGATGGGCAGCTTCGCGTCGCCGCCGTTGATCGCGTGCGCCGTCGTCACGATCTCGCTTTGCCCCTGCTGGCGATGCACCACGCTGAGGCGCGTCACCGGCACCACCTCGGTCGCGATGATGTCCTTGAGCACGTTGCCCGCCCCCACGCTCGGCAGCTGGTCCGTGTCGCCCACGAGCAGCAGATGCGCCCGCGACGGCATCGCCGCGAAGAGCGCCGCCGCCAGCCTCGTGTCGAGCATCGAGGCCTCGTCCACGATCAAAAAATCCGTCGCGAGCGGCTGATCCTCGTTCGCCGTGAAACCGCCCCGCTGCGGGTCGAATTTCAACAACCGATGCAGCGTCTGCGCAAAGCCGCCGGTGCTCTCCGTGAGCCGCTGCGCCGCGCGTCCCGTCGGCGCCGCGAGCGAGATGCGCGCCTTCTTCGCCTTCAAGACCTCCACCAGCGCGCGCAACGACGAGGTTTTTCCCGTGCCCGGTCCGCCCGTGAGGATCGACACCTTGGAGAGCAACGCCGTCTTCACCGCGTCGCGCTGCGCTTGCGCGAAGGTGAAGCCCGCCTTCTGCTCCGCCCACACCACCGCCGCGTCGACCTTGATCGGCGGCAGCCCGCTCGGCACCGCGCCCAGCCGCTTGATGGCCGCCGCGATCTTCTGCTCCGCCCTGTCCAGCACCGGCAACTGCACCAGCGCCGAACCCGGCAGCGGCTCCGCCACGCCGGCCGGCTGGTGAATTGAGAGGCTTTTCTCGCCGACGAGCGCCGTGATCCGCGCCGCCGTCCGCTCCGCCGAGGTCTCGAGCAGCCCGGCCGCGTAGTCGCGCAGCTCGCCCTCGCGCAGCGCCGTGTGCCCCTCCTCCTGGAGCGTGTCCATCGCGAAGAGGATGCCGGCGTCGAGCCGCGGCGGCGCGTCGTTGGCGAAGCCGAGGTTGATCGCGATGCGGTCCGCCGTCTTGAAGCCGATGCCGTCGATCTCGCGCGCCACGCGGTAGGGCTCCCGTTGCAGGATCTGCCGCGCCTCGCCGCCGTATTTGTCGATCAACTTCACGCACTGCCCCGGCGTGACGCCGTAGGTCTGGAGAAAGATGTAGAGCTCGCGAAACGCGCGCTGCTCGTCCCAGGCCTTCTTGATCGCGGCGGCGCGGACCTTGCCGATGCCCGGCACGTTGCGCAGCTTGCCCGAGTCCTCCGAAAGCACGCGGAAGGTGTCGGTGCCGAAGGCGTCCACGATCTTGTTCGCGTAGACCTTGCCCACGCCGGGCACCAGGCCGGAGCCGAGGTATTTGCGAATCCCATACACGCTCGAGGGCAGCTCGCTGCGAAAGCGCTCCACCTTGAACTGCGAGCCGTGCTGCGAGTGCGTCGTCCACACGCCTTGGAGATGCAGCGTCTCGCCGCACTGCACGCCGGGCAGCGCGCCCACGATCGTCACCTTGTCCTCGCCCTCGTCGGGCCGGAACTCCGCGATCGTGTAGTGGTTCTCCTCGTTGAGGAACACGATCCGCTCCAGCACCCCGGTGAGGGCGTCGGGGGGCGTGCGATTGGAGGTGACGTTGGCCAAGGTATGCGAAACCGCGTTTAACGACCCGCAACCGAGAACAGCAGCGGCTTCAGGTCAATCAGCCCCGCCGCCACATGCTCCGCGCCGTGCGCGCGCAGCTCGGCCTCCGTGTGCGTGCCGGTGGTCACCATGAAACCGCCGCCGAAGCGCGCCCGCTTCGCCGCCTCGACGTCCCAAGGCGAGTCGCCGACCAGCGCCGTCGTGATCGCCTCGGCGCCGAGCTTCTCCAGCGCGAAAGCCGCGAACTCCGGCTCGGGCTTGAGCCACGGCGTGTCGGTCGCGCCAAACACGCCCGCGATCAGGGGATCGAGCCCGAGGTGCGAGCACACGCGCCGCGCCGAGGGGCCGTGCTTGTTGGTGAAAACGGCGCACTTCACGCCCGTCTTGTTCAGCTCGCGCAAAAGCTCCAGCGCGCCCGGAAACAGCACCGCGTCGTCCAACATCGTGCGGTCCCAATACTCCCGATAGACGGGCAGCGCCTCCTCGAGCCGGTGCGCATGCGTCGCCCCGAGCGTCTTCTTCAGCGCCTCCGGCAGCCCGCCGCCGATGGCGCGCATCACCTCGTCGCGGGTCGCCTCCGGAAGCCCGTAGTGACGCCGCACATGCGAATGCGAGCGATGGATGGCGGAAAAGTGGTCGAGGAGCGTGCCATCGAGATCGAAGAGCACGGTGCGAAAGCGCGCGGTCATGCCCCATTGGAGCACGCCCCGCCCCGGCAAGCGCAAGGACGCGTTTATCACGGAGCCCGGAAGCATTTTGCGCGCAACATCTAGCACACCCCTGATCGCCCCGCTTCATGGAAGGTTCCCCACCGGATCATGCGGACGGATCGGCGCGGCCTACGCGATCTCAACGAATCGGTTGCGCCAGCGCGCCTTGCCGGCCCAATGTCAGGCCGATGCCGCGCCCGGACCAACACGCCCTTCCCGTCGTTCCGCCCTGCGCGGCCGAGGTGCGCATCGAGGAGGGCCCGGAGGAGCTCCTCGTTCTCCTCGGCGGTGCCTGGCGTGTCACCAGCGAGAAACCGGAGTGGTTTCCCGCCCGGCTCGCCCGCCGCCCCAAGCGCATGCGCGTCGAGCTCGCCCGCGACCTCGAAGAGTGGGACAGCTCCCTGCTCCTGTTCATCCACGAGGTCCGCACTTGGGCGGATTCGCTCAATATCCCCTGCGAACTGGGCTCGTTGCCCGAATCGATGCGCGGCATGCTCGCGCAGTTCATCAAGGCCTGCGAAAAAGCCCGGCCGGCCGACCGCTCGCTCGCCCTCGTCGCCGCCGTCGGCCTGGCCGCGACCGAAGCCTGGCGCATCACCCGCGAAATCGCCCGGTTCGTGGGCGAGTGCGTGATCAGCGCCACCTTCCTTGCCCGCAACCCCAAGAAGTTCCGCCTCCGGGACTGCCTGGAGGAAATGCAGCAATGCGGCGCCATGTCGCTGCCCATCGTCAGCCTCATCGGCCTCCTCGTCGGCCTCATCCTCGCCTACCAGGCCGCCGTGCTCATGCGCCAGTTCGGCGCCGACATCTACGTCGCCGACGCCGTCGGCCTCGCCATGGTCCGCGAGATGGGCGCAATGATGACCGCGGTCATCCTCGCCGGCCGCACCGGCGCCGCCTTCGCCGCCACCCTCGGCAACATGCGCGCCAACGACGAGATCGACGCGCTCGAGACCCTGGGCATCCATCCCGTCGACTTCCTCGTCACGCCAAAGCTGCTGGCGCTGTCCCTTATGATGCCCCTGCTCGCGCTTTACGCCGACTGCATGGGCATTCTCGGCGGCATGTTCGTCTCCCTCACCGTCCTCGACATCCCGCCCGCCGCCTACTGGGTGCAGACCGTCTCCGCGATCGACCTTTCCGACGTCGCCTCCGGCGTCATCAAGTCGTCCGCGTTCGGCCTCCTCGTCGGCCTCGCCGGCTGCCACCGCGGCCTCCTCGCCGAGCGCAGCTCCGCCGGCGTCGGCCGCGCCGCCACCTCGGCCGTCGTCATGGCCCTCCTGCTGATCATCATCGCCGACGCCTTTTTCGCCGTCGCCTTCAACATCCTCGGCATCTGAGCCATAGCCATGGTCGCCCCCCGCCATTCCGACGAATCCTCCGCCCGCCCAGCCTCCGGGCCCGCCATCGAGGCGATCGGGATCGATTGCGGCTATGGCGGCGATCCCATCCTCCGCGACCTCCGCTTCTCCGTCCGCCACGGCGAGATCTTCTTCATCATCGGTGGATCAGGCTGCGGCAAAAGCACGCTGCTCCGCCACCTCGTCGGCCTCAACCGCCCCACCGCCGGCGACGTGCGCTTCTTCGGCGAATCCTTCCTCGAGGCAGACGCCGTGCAACGCCGCAACCTCCTCCGCCGCTTCGGCGTGCTCTACCAGAGC
>CAMLNJ010000208.1 GCA_946481225.1 uncultured Verrucomicrobiota bacterium
CGAAGAGTTGGCGGTCGGTGCGGTCGGGGAGCTCGGTCTCGACGTGGTGCTTGCGGCGACGCAGGAGGATCGGCGCGACGCGGGCGCGGAGTTGATCCAGGTTTTTATAGCCTGCGGGGCGGCCTTTGTCGTCGAAGGTGTAGTAGTCGCGGTTGAACCGGAAGAGGGGGCCGAGGAGGGCGGGGTCGAGGTAGTCGACGATGGACCGGAGCTCGTCGATGCGGTTCTCGATGGGCGTGCCGGTGAGGACGAAGGCGTGGCGGCTGCGGAGGCGTTTGACGGCCTGGGCGGTCTTGGTGGACCAGTTCTTGATGCGCTGGGCCTCGTCGAGGACGACGATGTCGGGGCGGAGGCGCTCGTTGATGTCGAGGGCGTCGGCGACGATCTGCTCGTAGTTGGCGATGGTGAAGAAGGGCGGTTCGGGCTCGGCGTAGGCGCGGAGGCGGGCGGCGCGGTTGCCGAAGACGAGGCGGAGGCCGTGGTCGGTGAAGCGGCGGATCTGCTCCTCCCACTCGGTCTTGAGCGAGGCGGGGGTGACGACGAGCACGCGGGCGGCGCGGCCGAGGTGGCGGAGGAGGGCGCAGGCGGCGACGGCCTGGATGGTCTTTCCGAGGCCCATCTCGTCGGCGAGGAGGGCGCGTTCCTTGAAGGCGAGGTGGAGCATGCCCTCGCGTTGGTAGGGGAAAAGCGGATACTTCGTGACGTGCTCCGGGTGGCGACCGGCGGCGACGCCGGTCTCGTAATCGCGGCGGAGGAGGACGCGTTCGCGGGCGCGGCGGCGGGACTCGAGCCAGGGCTCGACTTCCTGGGAGATCCGGAGGGCGGGATGGGCGGAGGCGTGTTCGCGGAAGCGGACGACGGCGGTCTCGGGATCGGCGTCGGGGAGGAGGATTCCGTCGGGGGTGAAGAAGGCGCGGAGGCGGGCGGGGAGCTCGTCGAGGTTGCGTTCGACCCGGAGGGTGTCGGCGGCGAGGTCGGGAACGAGGTCGGCGCGGGTGGCGCCGGTGGCGAGGGCGTCGAGCAGCGCGTGTTTGCGGGCGCGGTGGTCGAGGTGGAGGAGCACCGCCTCGACGTGTTTGCAGGTGCCGAGGCCGTTGATGCGGAAATCGGTGCAGGTGCAGGCGTAGCGGCCGCCGCGGGCGGCGAGTTCGCGGATCTCGACCGTGTAGGAAAGGCCGCTGCGGGAGTGGACGGCGAAGTCGGAGAAAACCGGGTGCGCGGGCGAGAGGTTTTCGACGCGGGGTTTTTCTTCTTTGGCGCGGAGGCTGCGCTTGAGGATCTCCTGCTCGTCGGTGGTGCGCCAGTCGGTGGCGGGCGGGAGCTGGTCGGCGGGTGATTTTTTCGGGCGGCGGCGGGAGGCGGTGGCGGCGGGCATGGCTGCGAGGAGCAGGGGGCTGGAGCCGAATCGGTCTTCGACGCGGCTGCTTTAGAAGAGGAACGTGGCGCTGAGGGAGCCGAAGACCTGGCTGTCGTCCTGGCCCTTGAATTCCTTGGTGCGGAAGGCCTGGGCGTATCGGAGTTGCAGATACGGAGTGGAAAGGCCGACGCCGGCGTAGAGGTCGGCTACGAAGGGCTCCTTGTCGATGTCGGGGCCGTCCTCGAAGGTGTTTCCGTCGAGGGTGATGTCGCGCGCGACGGCGCGCAGGTCGAAGGCGCCGAAGAGGAAGACGCCGAAGGGGGGGCGTTTGTGGTCCGGGTTGGAGTCGCCGGAGGGGCGGATGAGGTTGCTGCCGAAATCGGCGGGGAGACGCCAGCCGGCGCGGAGCTCGGCGCCGGCGTTGGCGTAGGTGAAGACGTTGCCGAGCGAGAGCCCGGCGTGGGGGATGAGGTCGGCGCCCCAGTCCGCGCGGGCTTCGGCGGTGGAAAAGCGGTAGCGGCGTTCGTAGATGAGGTTCACGCCCGGCTCGTCCTCGATCTGGTTGTCCCAGCCGTTGGCGCGGGCGACGTCGATGATCTCGTGGACGGTGTTTTGGGTGTCCTCGCCGAGGGCGGAGGGGCCGACGACGCCGATGTTGAGCTCGAAGATGTCGAGGCGGGCGGCGCGGCCGCCGAGGGAGTCGGGGTTGATGACATGGAGCGCGACGCCGGCGTAGAGCCAGGCGGCATAGGGACGGTCGTCGGGCTGGTAGGCGGTGGTGGCGGTGTCGACGGGCGTGTAGAGATTCTGGCCGAGGGAGAAGCCGGCCTTGTATCCGCTTCCTTCCGGCACGAGGCGGCCGAGACTGCGCGCAAACCAGCGGGCGGGGGCGGCGGTGTCCGCGCCGGTGAGGTCGCGGAGATCGCCGGAGAGATAGGAAATCTTGACGCCGTTGGTGTAGGCCTGGTCGGTGCCGGCGAAGTATTTGTCGTTCTCCGTGTAGAACGTGAGCGAGCCGTTGTGGCGCGGCGCCGCGGGCTCCGGCGGAGTGTCGGCGAAGGCGGGGGCGGTGGCGAGAAGAACGAGGGGGAGGGCGGGGACGGGGGAGAAACGCATGGGAAGTGTGGTAACGGGATTATGCGGAGGTGGCGGATGCGCGGGTGGGCGCGGCCCGAAGGGGGGAGCGGCGGGTCCGGCGGTCCCGCCCTAGTGTAGTGCGCGCGAAATGGTGAAATATTCCCAAGGCCCACGGGCGGGACGCCCGTGCCACGTGGCATGGGCGTTCCGCCCATGTCGGGGAATGTTGCGTTGCTTTTGACACGCCACACTAGAAATCCGCCGCTTGCCAGCGGCCGTAGATGCCGCAGGGGAGGACCTTGGCGTAGTCGTTTTTCCCCGACGCGGCGGGCGTGGCGTCGGCCTGGACGGGAAGGCCGACTTCGCCGGCGGTGATCGTGCCGGCGCGGTCGCCGAGGAGGGCGTGGAGGAGGTTCGCGACGACGGTCGGCGAAAGGCGCGCGGTGTAGGCGTTGATGAGGAAAAAGAGGGGCCGCGGCGTGAGCACCTCGCGGCACTCACGGAGCAGTTCCCAAAGGCTGTCCTCGAGTTTCCACATCTCGCCGCCGGCGCCGCGTCCGTAGGTGGGCGGGTCCATGATGACGGCGTCGTAGCGCCGACCGCGCTTGATCTCGCGGCGGACGAATTTGAGGCAGTCGTCGACGATGTAGCGGATGGGGGCGTCGGCGAGGCCGCTGAGGGCGGCGTTTTCCTTGCACCATTTCACCATGCCCTCGGCGGCGTCGACGTGGGTGACGCTCGCGCCGGCCTTGGCGGCGGCGCAGGTGGCGGCGCCGGTGTAGCCGAAGAGGTTGAGGACGTTGACCTCGCGGCCGGCGGCGCGGGCCTGTTTGATGAGCGCCGAGGACCACTCCCAGTTGACCGCCTGCTCGGGGAAGAGGCCGGTGTGCTTGAAGCTCGTGGGCTGGATGCGGAAGGTCAGCCCGAGGCGCTCGTAGGCGATGGTCCAGTGTTCCGGGGGCTGTTTGCGGAACTCCCAGCGGCCGCCGCCTTCGCTGCTTCGGTGGTAAAAGCCGTCCCAGCCCTTCCATTCGGGACCGTCGGCCTTGGGCCAGATGACCTGGGGGTCGGGCCGCACGAGGTTCACGCGACCCCAGCGCTCCTGTTTCAGGCCGAAGCCGCAGTGCAGGAGCTGGTAATCGCGCCAGCCGTCGGCGAGGAGAAGAGGAGAGCGGATGATGGCGGGAGCGGACACGCGCGGGAGCGAAGGGAGGGCGCCGGGTGCTGTCGAGCGCGCGGGCGGCGCCATCGGTGCATCCGCGCGACGAGCGGACGAAGGGCGGCGGGAAGCCGCAGTTGCAGATTGGTAGCGGATGCTGCGTCTCGCTGCGTAGTCACACCCGGGCTTGGACACAGGTGTTTTTTAGGGGACATGCCCCATGGTCTGATAGGGGGATTATCTTTACGCTGCTTTCGCGTTTTCGCCCCTCCCGCGTCGCTTCTTTCCGTTCTTCCGTCGTCGCCATGCCTATGGCATTACCCCCTTCATCCTTGCGATCCGGTCCCTCCTGCCGGGTGTTGCTCGTGGACGACAACCGAGCGATCCATGACGATTTTCGCAAGATACTGATTCCCGTCTCGAGCAAGGCCGCCGCGGCCTTGGACGAAGCGGAGGAGGCTTTGTTTGGCGCGGTGGTCGAGACGTCGGCGGTGGCGGCGCCGGCCTATGAGCTTGATTCGGCTTATCAGGGGCAGGAGGCGATAGAGAAAGTCCGCGTCGCGCGCCAGGAGGGGCGGCCTTACGCGCTCGCGTTTGTGGATGTGCGGATGCCGCCCGGCATGGATGGCGTGGAGACGACGGCCCGTCTGTGGAGCGAGTGCCCGGATCTGCAGGTCGTGATCTGCACGGCCTACAGCGATTATTCGTGGGAGGAGATGGCGGCGGCGCTCGGGCGTTCCGACCGCTACGTGATCCTGAAGAAGCCCTTCGATTCCGTGGAGGCGCAGCAGATCGCGGCGGCGCTGACGGAGAAATGGCGCCTGTTGCAGGCGAATCGGGCGCACGTCGAGGAGCTTGAGCGAAAGGTGATCGAACGCACCGCGGAGCTGGCCTCCACCAACACGCTCCTGCGCGCCGAGGTCGAGAGTCGGCGCGAGACCGAGCGCGCGCTCGCGAAGGCGAAGGAGACGGCGGAGCGGGCGGATCGCGCCAAGAGCGTCTTCCTCGCCAACATGAGCCACGAGATCCGCACGCCCATGAACGGCGTGATCGGAATGGCCAATCTGCTGCGAGACACGGGACTCTCTCCCGAGCAGCGCGATCTGGTGGAGACGCTCTGCGGCAGCGGCGACGCCCTGCTCGCCATCATCAACGACATCCTCGACTTCTCCAAGATCGAGGCGGGCCGCATGGAGCTGGAGCGGTGCGATTTCGACCTGCCCTTGCTCGTCGAGCGCGTGCTCGATCTCCAGTCGGCGCAGGCCGCCGGCAAACCGGTGGAGCTCATTTGGGAGGTCGATGCCGACGTGCCGGCCTGGGTTGGCGGCGACCCGACACGGCTGCGTCAGGTTCTCCTCAATCTCGTGGGCAACGCGGTGAAGTTCACCGCCTGCGGCGAGGTCGGCGTGCGCGTGACCCGGGTGGCGAGCGAGGGCGAGATCGCGCGCCTGCGTTTCGAGGTGCGCGACACCGGCATCGGCATCGGCCGCGACGCGCTCGACCGGGTTTTCCAGCCTTTCGTCCAGGCCGACGACTCGACCACGCGGCGCTTCGGCGGCACGGGGCTGGGGCTCGCGATCTGCAAGCGCATCGTCGAGCTCATGGGCGGCTGCATCGGCGTCGAAAGCGAGGCCGGGTGCGGCTCGCTTTTTTGGTTCGAGGCTCCTTTCCCGGTGGCCGAGGGCGCCGCCTCCGCGGCCGTGGCGGCGCCGATGCGCCGCGACCTTGGCGGCTTTCGCGCGCTGATCGTGGACGACAACGCGACGAACCGGAAACTTCTCCGGCGCCTCCTCAGTCGCTGGGGCCTCGCGGTCGCCGAGGCGCCGGACGCCCCGTCGGCGCTTGTCGTGCTCGACTACGCGCCCGAGCCGTTCGATCTCGTGTTGCTCGATTACCAGATGCCGGACATGGACGGGCTGGAGCTCGCGGCCGCCATCCACGCCCGTCCTTGGGAACACGGCGACCCGCCCGCCTTGGTTATGCTGAGTTCCCACGGGGAGCGCTTGCATGGCGAGGCGCTCGCGCAGCACGGATTGGCCGCCAGCCAACTCAAGCCTATCCATCCCGGCGCCCTTCACGACAGCCTGTCGGAGATTCTCGGCCGCCGCGCCGATATCGCGCCGCCGTCCGTCCCCGAGCCGCCCACCGGAGGGACCGATCCCCTCGAAGGCCTGCGCGTGCTCGTGGCCGAGGACAATGCGGTCAATCAGAAGGTCGTGCGGCTCCAGCTCCGGAAGCTCGGCCTGGAGGCCGATTTTGTCGGCAACGGACTCGAGGCCATCGCGGCCTTGGAACGCGTTCCCTACAATCTCGTTCTCATGGACGCATGCATGCCCGAGCTCGACGGGCTCGAGGCGACGCGCCGCATCCGTCGCCGCGAGCAGGAGGCCCGGAGCGAGACCGGCGCCTCCCCG
>CAMLNJ010000209.1 GCA_946481225.1 uncultured Verrucomicrobiota bacterium
CAAGGTAGTCGGCGCGGGCGGCGGGGGCGAGGAGGAGGTAGTGGCCGAGGGTGGCGTCGGAGTAGAGGGGCTCGCTCGAGGCGTCGAGCGCGAGGACGAGCGGGGCAAAGGCGGCGTCGGTGGCGGCGAGTTCCTGGATATTGAGCGGGCGGGTTTCGTAGGTCGTGCGCTCGGCGGCGGTGAGGTCGGCGTAGAAGGCGATGGCTTCGTGGCTGTGGAGGTTGCCGCCGCCTTCGTTGGTGGCGTAGGCGAAGTCGGCGAGGGCGGTGTCCGCGGAACCGGCGACGAGGGCGGCTTGGGCGGCGGGGGAATAGGTGAGGAAGAGGGCGCGGCGCTCGGCGGGGAGGCCGAGGGCGTAGTCGATCTCGGCGGCGGTGCGGCCGGTGGCGAAGGCGAAGGCGTCGAGGGCGGGATCGGCGGCGGCGACGAGGCCCGCCTGGGTGTCGAGCGGCAGGGCGAGGAAGGCGCCACGCTGGCCGGAGGCGAGGGCGGCGAAGTAGGCGATGTCGGTCTCGTCGTGGAATTGGTTGTCGCCGTAGGGGTCGAGGGCGAAGGCGATGAGCTGGGTGTCGGTGGACTTGGCGACGAGGAGGAGCTGGGCGTCGGAGGCGAGGCCGAAGAATTTGGCGCGGCGCTCGGGGGCCAGGTTGGCGGCGAAGAGAATCTCGGCGGTCCTGCGGCCGGTGGCGAAGGCGTAGGTGTTGAGGGCGGGGTCGCCGGCGTCGACGAGCGCGGTCTGCGCGTCGGGGGCGAGGAGGAGGAAGGCGGAGCGCTCGGTGGCGGTGAGGTCGGCGAAGAAGGTGATCGCGGCGGGGGAGCGGCTGGAGCCGAGGGCGAAGGTGGTGAGGGCGGGATCGTCGGCGCTCACGAGGTCGGCCTGGATCGAGAAGGGCAGCGCGAGGAAACGGTTGCGCTGGGTGCCGGAGAGGGCGGCGAAGTAGAGCACGTCGCCGGCGGGGCGGTAGGCGCCCAGGGCGTCGGGGGTGAGGGCGAACTTGGCGAGGGTGGCGTCGGAGGGGTGGGCGACGAGCGTGTCCTGGACGACGGCGGGGCTTTCGAAGAAGGCGGAGCGCAGCGCGGATGAGGCGAGGGCGGCGACGTAGCGGATGTCGGGGAGCGGATGGGCGAGGATCTCGCCGTCGCCGAGGGCGAGGGCGTAGTCGTTGAGAACGGAGTCGTTGGCGGCGACGAGGAGGGGCTTGAGGTCGTCGGGGATGAGATTCTGGAAGACGAGACGTTGTTCTTCGGAGAGCGTGGCGAGGTAGGCGCGGAGGGCGGCGAGGGCGGCGTCTTCGGAGGGCGTGTTTTCGGTGACGATCTCGTTGTTTTGAGTCTCTCCGTCGGTCGTGGTGGTGTTGTTGAGCTGTTCCTGGAGCGCGGCGTCGCGGCGTTGTTCGATCAGCTCGCGGGCGCGGTCGAGGCGGGACTGGGTTTCCGCGTCGACATCGATGCCGAGCTCGACGGCGGCGCGGACGGCGTCGTCGAGGGCGGCGGGGTCGATGTCGATCCCTTGCTCGACGGCTTCGGCGAGGGCGTCGAGGGTGGTTTCGACCCAGTTGTCGGCGATGGCCTGATCGCCGGTTGAGAGGTCGGAGGCGCTGGTGACGGCCTGCGTGCCGCCGCCGGTTTGGGTGATCGAGATCTGGCCGGGGACGAGGTTGACCACGCGGCCGTCGACGAGGGTGAGCGAGATGCGGCCGTCGGCGACGACGATTGTCTGGATGCCGGCGGCGTCGAGGGCGACGGTGTAGGTGGTGCCGCGGGCGCCGGCGAGGCCGCGGGCGGTGCGGACGCCGTAGTCGAGCTCGACGCCCTCGGTGGGCTTGAGGTCGGTGGTGACGGCGCCGGTCTTCAGGTCGAGGACGGCCGAGTGGAGGGGTGTCTTCGCGCCGGGGGGGGTGGAGACGGAGACTCGTTCGATCACGACCTCGGACTTCGGGGCGATGATGGAATTGACGCCGGGGAGCGGGGTGAGGATGACGCGCGCGCCCTCGCCGGTGATGATCCTGGTGCCGACGACGATGGTGTCGCCTTTCTTGACGGTGCGCGGCGCGCTTTCGCCGGGGGCCTGGAGGGTGGCTTCGCCGCTGACGCTGAGAACGCGGACGGTTTGGCCGGAGAGGGAGACGACGAGCGTGCAGGCGACACCGAGGATGAGCAGGGGGCGACGGAGGAGGCGCATGGGGAGTGGGGGGACGGGCCGGGCGGACGCGGAGCCGGGCGGTTTCAGAGCCGATTGCCGATGGAAGTTTTTTAACTCTTGGCCGTGGTGACAACCGTTTTCACCTTACTCCGCGGATGTCTTTCATTTTCTGGCGAAAACTCGGTTCGGATGGGCGGACGCGATTGCTGCTTTCGGCGGTGCTTTTCGGGCTGGGGCTGGCGGTCGCGCGGCTGGGGCTCGTCCAAGGGGTGGAGTGGAAAACGGAGGACGCGCGGCTGCGGCTTCGGGAGGGAATCGGCGCGCCGCCGCACAACGATCTATTGCTGGTGGGCATCGACGAGGAGTCCATGAAGTGGCTTGGGCAGTGGCCCTTTCCCAGGCCCGTGCATGGGGTGTTGAGCGAGTGGCTGGGACGGGCGCCCGAGACGACGCCGTCGGTGATGACCTGGGATCTTCTATTCATCGACCGCAATTTCGATCCCTTGATCGATCAGGCCTTCGCGGACGGGCTGAAGGCGGCGAACTTCCCGGTGATTTTGGGCGCGATGTCCGGTCCGTCGCTGCCCGGGGAGGGATTGACGGCGGACAGCGAGCCGACGGTGGAGCTCGCGGCGCTCGCGGACGTGCGCGAAGCGCCACACTTGGCGGTGCTGCCCGATCGACGTTGCGCCAAGCTGCCGCTCGCGGCGTTGCGCGAAGCCGCCGGGGTCGCGTTTCTCGACGCCGGGGTCGATTCCGACGGCGTGGTGCGGCGCGTGCCGTTGGTGGTCCGGGTGGGCGACAAGGTCTACCCTTCGCTCGTGTTGCAGACGCTCCTGGCTTATTGGAAAATTGGATACGACGGCGTCGAGTTGGCTCCCGGGCGGGAGCTTGTGATTCGGCGCGGGGCGGAGCCGCTTGCCCGCATCCCCATGGACGAGGCCGGGGAGTATTTGCTCAACTACCGGTATGAACGGGCGGCGAGGGATAATCCCAAGGGGATGCCGATGCTCGGGTATTGGGAGTTGTATGAGCCGCTGATGAACCACTACCTGGACGCGGCGAAGATAGAGGTCTGGCCGGGCACGGGAGGCAAAATCGTGGTGGTCGGTCAGGTGGCGCTGGGACTGACGGATATCGGACCGAGTCCGTTGTTCGGCCAGAGCGCGAAGGTGATGGTCCATCTGAACGCCTTGGACAACATCCTGAAGGGCGACTACCGGAGGGATGTGCCGTTGGCGCCGGTGCTGGCGGTGTTTTTGGGCGCGGGCTTGGCGCTGGGGTGGATATTGGAGAAGCGGGGCATCCCGGCCTTTGCGGCGGGGGTCGTCGTGGCGACGGTCGTTTTGGCGGCGGGCTCGACGCTGCTTTTGATCGGCTGGAGCGTGATGACGCCCCTGGCGGTGCCGCTCGGGGCGTTGTTGTTGCAGCAAGGCGCGTTCGCGACGCTGAAGGTGCGCGAGGAGCAGGCGAAGCGCGATCGCATCCGCGGGATGTTCGCGACCTACGTGGCGCCGGCGCTCGTGGACCGCATGGTGCAATCGGGCGAGGAGCCGCGGCTGGGCGGCGTGGAGGCGGAGATCACGGCCTACTTTTCGGACATCGAGTCGTTTTCGAGTTTTTCGGAGAAGCTGTCGCCGACGCAGCTGGTCGAGCTGATGAACGAGTATCTGTCGGCCTGCACCGACATTGTGCAGGCGGAGGGCGGCACGCTCGACAAATACATCGGCGACGCGGTGGTGGCGATGTATGGCGCGCCGCTGGTGTTGCCAAACCACGGGCACCGGGCGGTGGTGGCGGCGCTGCGCGTGCATCGGCGCTGCGCGGAATTGCGCGCGAAGTGGAAGGCCGAGCAGGCGGAGAAGGGCTGGCCCGACATCGTGACGAATCTGCAGACGCGCATCGGGCTCAACCTTGGGCGCGCGGTCGTGGGCAACATGGGCAGCCACACGCGGTTCAACTACACGATGATGGGTGACACGGTGAATCTCGCCGCGCGCATGGAGTCGGGGGCGAAAGCCTACGGCGTCTACACGCTCGTGACCGAAAGCGTGGTCGAGGCGAGCCGTCGCGCGGAGCCCGACGCGGTGTTGTTTCGTCCGCTGGATCGCATCGTCGTGAAGGGGCGCAGCCAGCCCGTGGCGGTTTTCGAGGCGATGGCCTTGCGCGCGGATGCGGAGGCGGACGGCGGGCGGATGGCGGAGTGCGCGAGGGTTTTCGCCGAAGGCTTGGAGCGGTATTATGCGCAGGATTGGAACGAAGCGGCGGAGCGTTTCCGCCGGAGTCTGGATCTCGAGCGCCTTACGGCGAACAATCCCTCGCGGGTGATGCTCGCTCGGATCGAGCTGATGCAGGCGAAGCCGCCGGGACGGGAGTGGGATGGCGTGTGGAGAATGACGACGAAGTGAGACGACGAGGGGCGACGATGATGCGCGTGGGAATCCGGATCTTGGCCGTGCTTGGGGCGATGTGCGTGGCGGGGGCGTGCCCCGGCGCCCGAGCCGACGTGGACGCGGCGGCCGGTCCGGTGGCGGGCGAGACGTCGGGGCGGGTGTTCGTGCGGGAGGGCGGCGGCGATGGCCGTTATCGCGGCCGGGCCGCGGCCGGCATGAAGCTGGGCGCGGGCGAGGCGGTGCTGACGGGGCCGGGGGCGCGGGTGGAGTGGCGGATCGGCGAGCGCGGGCGCTGGCGGATCGGCGAACGCGTGGTCTGGCTCGTGGGCGCGGAGCCGGGGGACGCCGAGCTGCGCGCGGGGACGGCGCTCGCGGCGGTGCCGCGCGGCGCTCGCTGGACGGTGGGGGCGGCGGCCGCGCGGGTGGAGTTGGGCGAAGGGGTCTGGTTGTTGACCGCGGTGGAGAACGAGGGGCTGAAGATCGTGGCTTTGGACGGGGGGGAGGTGGAAACGGTGCGGACGGCGGGGCGGGATGGCTCGCCGTCGGATCACGGGCGGGACGCCCGTGCCACGTCGATCAGGCTGCGTGCGGGCGAGGTGGTTTTCGCGCGGCCGAAGGACGCCGGCTTCGGGCCGGTGGTGACCATTTTCCTGGACGAGCTGCTCGTCTCCAGCCGCTTGCTGACGAAGTTCACGGAGCCGTTGCCGCAGATGGAGCGGCTGCGCCAGCAGGGCGAGGCGCAGCGCGAGCGCCTAAGTCTCGTGGGGAACGTGCATGTGGGCGGCGCGACGGATGCGGAAGGGTTTCAAGTGATCGTGCCGGGGAGGCGGGAGGAGACCAAGGGAGACAAGGCGGAGGCGCCGAAGTAGCGGGCGGCTTGTCAACGCGAGGCCGGAGGGCTTGGGTGGCGGCATGGCCGACCCGAAACTGCTCGAGACTTTCCCGAATCCCGCGCCGCAGCGCGACTACGTGATCGCGCACACGCACCACGAGTTCACCTCGCTTTGCCCGATGACGGGGCATCCTGATTTCGCGCACATCACGGTGCGCTACACGCCGGAAAAGACCTGCGTGGAGCTGAAGTCGTTGAAGCTGTATTTCCACGCCTTCCGCAACGAAGGCATTTTCTTCGAGGCGGTGACCAACAAGATCTGCGACGATCTCGGCGATGCGCTTCAGCCGCGCCAGCTCGAGATCGTGGCGGATTGGAAGGCGCGCGGCGGCTTCACCTCGGTGGTGACGGCGCGCTGGGCGCCGAAGGCGGCGAAGGGCGCGAAGAAGCGGTGAGGCGGACCGGGGCGCGGCTTCAAATAGAATTGTAGCCGCGCCCGTGTCGGGCGCGTTATGGAGCGTCGAGGGCACGGCCGACACGGCCGTGGCTACAATTTAGCCCGACTTCCGCTACTGGAGCCTCATCTGGATGCAACTCGTTGATGGATAGCACAAGCACCCCGAAGGTCGGGACTACAA
>CAMLNJ010000210.1 GCA_946481225.1 uncultured Verrucomicrobiota bacterium
GGAGCTCGTCGATGAAGAGGAGGATGCGGCCGTCGGAGGATTTCACCTCGGCGAGCACGGCCTTGAGGCGCTCCTCGAATTCGCCCCGGTATTTGGCGCCGGCGATGAGGGCGCCCATGTCGAGGGCGTAGACGGTCTTGTCCTTCAACCCCTCGGGCACGTCGCCGCGCACGATGCGCTGGGCGAGGCCCTCGACGATGGCCGTCTTGCCGACGCCGGGTTCGCCGATGAGAACGGGGTTGTTCTTGGTTTTGCGCGAGAGGATGCGGATGGCGCGGCGGATCTCGTCGTCGCGGCCGATGACCGGGTCCATCTTGCCCTTGCGGGCCTGGGCGCAGAGGTCGGTGCCGTATTTGGCGAGGGCGTCATAGGTGGCCTCGGGATTATCCGAGGTGACGCGCTGGCTGCCGCGGGTGGCCTTCAGCGCGGTGAGCACCCGGGCGCGGTCGAGACCGAAGGATTTGAGGTATTTCGCGAAAGCGTCGGGTTTGGCGACCTCGACGAGCCCGAGGAAAAGGTGCTCGGTGGAGACGAACTCGTCCTTGAGTTGCTTCGCCTCGTCCTCGGCGCGGGTAAGCGCGTCGTTGACGGCCTGGGTGACGAATACCTTGGAGGTGTCGGTGCTGCCAGAAGCCCGCGGCAGGCGGCCGACCTCGCGCTCGGCGGCGAGCTGCAACGCGGAGACGGTGAGGCCGGCTTTGTCGACGAGGGCGGGCACGATGCCGTTTTCCTGGCCAAGCAGGGCGAGCAGAAGATGCCAGGAGTCGACCTCGGTGTGGCCGTGGCGGCGGGCGATGGCCTGCGCCTCGGACAGAGCGGTGCGCGACATCTGGGTGAGGGTCTCGGGGTTCATAGGCCGAAATATTTTGCATGCGCCGCGCCACGCAAGCGGCCGGGCGCTTCCGAGGGAGCGTGCGCGGGCGGTGTGACAGCGGTCGGACGGCGTGACTCAGCACCGGCCTGCGGTCGCGCCACGGCGGCGCATCAACAGAGACTTCCCAGACCCCGAAAACGAAGACGGTCCGCGCCCGCCCCGGCGTTTTTAAAGCTAATAACATCCCCTATGCATGTGCTTTGCTCGCACCGTAACGAACGCGGACCGAAACTCGGGTATTTAAGAACGCAGTAACCTCGCGTCGAAGGGGTGCCGGGGTTAAGCGGCTCCAACCGAAGCGACGCGGGCAACTCGCTTGCGTTGAAAACGTATTCGTCCGCCGCTGTCGAGCCTTTGGGTTGAGAATCCCGCGCGAATAACGTAAAGGCACAACCGAAGGATGTAAAAATCCCGTCTCACCTGCGGTATCGCGATCAAATCGCACTTCCCGGAGAGGCGCGAAGGAGGCGGCGGCAATGCTCGGACCGGCCACCAAAGAACCAGCGACCAAGGACGCCGAGGACGGGAACCGATCAACGCAGCGTCACCCCGTCAGCGAGACGCTGCCGGCCGAGCGAATACCGTGGCCCGCCGGGAATTCGCGGCCATCTGCACGCTGGCCCCTTGGAACAGATCTTCCAACGCCGCGCGCAATCGCTCGCCGTCCCCCACGGGCGCCAGGCTCGCATGCAAAAAACCGCCTGTCCGGGCCACTGCGACCTCTCCCGAAACCGCTTCGCGCAGTCGCGCCTCGAACCGCTCCGGCGGCTCGCTCCCCGAGAGATGCACCACCACCGACCAAACCCGCTCGCGGCCGTGTTCCCTTTCCCACGCGCGGGCCCGCTCGTGCAAGGCCGTCATCGACAGGCCCTCCGCCACCGGCGCGGGCGCAGGGCGCCCGCCCGGCCTCGTCGCCGACGGCGCCGCGGGCGGCACGACGACCGAGGAGGACGCGGCGGGCGGCGGAGACGGCACCATCCTTCGTTGCCGCACGAAGCGCCCGTAGACCACGGCGGCGACGAGCAGCAACAAGGCCGATCCCGCCACCGTGCCGCCAACGATCAAGATCCGACGCCGCACCTGCGCGTCGCGCCCGAGCACCCACGCGAAGGCGCCCATCGCCATGAAAAACACGCCCATGCCTTGGATCTGGCCCGGGCTCATGCCCTGGAGCTTGCGCGGCGCATAGCCGAACATCGGCGCCACCAAAGCCACCAAACCGAAAACCAACAGGCTCCAACCGAAGCGGGTCCAAAAGCTCATGGGAGGGGTAGGTTGAAACCGACGGAGAAAACGATTTTTCTCCCGCGCCGCAACTCCTCCCCCCGCTCGCACGCCGCGCTTCCGCGCCTGCGAGATCCGGCGTTCTCCTCCGCGCCGCCGCAGACCCGCGCGCGATCCGGCCCCGGCGCCGCTCTGACGTGCAAATGACGCCGCCCTTGTGTCGGCACGTCGGCGCCGGCGCCATGCGGAGTTGCCCGCCACCACCATGCCCGCCACCGCCCCGCTTGTCCGCACCCCCGCCGGCTTTTTGTTCGCCACCTTCAAAGGGGAGCAGAGCCCGCTCTCCGAGCAGGTCCATTTCGCGCTCAGCGACGACGGACGAGAATGGACCGCGCTCAACGGCGGCGAGCCCGTGCTCGTCAGCCACCTCGGCGAACGCGGCGTGCGCGACCCCTTCGTGCTGCGCTCGCACGACGGGGAGAAATATTTCCTCATCGGCACCGACCTCTCGATCCACCTGAACCCCGACTGGACGCGCGCCGTGCGCTCCGGCAGCCGCTCGATCATGATCTGGGAATCGCCGGATCTCGTGCATTGGTCCCGCCCGCGCCTCGCGGCCGTCGCCCCGCGAGACGCCGGCTGCACCTGGGCGCCCGAGGCCGTCTACGATGCGGAAAAAGGCGACCACCTCGTCTTCTGGGCCTCGACCACCGCGGGCGACGACTTTGCCAAACACCGGATCTGGGCCGCGCGCACACGCGACTTCCGCGCCTTCTCCGCTCCCTTCGTCTACATCGAACGCGAGGCGACGATCATCGACACGACGATCATCCACGACGGCCGCGCCTACTATCGTTTCACCAAGGACGAGAAGCACAAATCGGTCACCCTCGAGACCGCGGCGAAGCTCGACGGCGACTGGCGCGAGATCCCCGATTTTTCGCTTCGCGGACTCGTCGGCTACGAAGGCCCGCAGTGTTACCTGATCGAGCCCGGCACGCCGGAGCGTCCGCCGCTCTGGGGATTGATCCTCGACCACTATCTGGCGCGACGCGGCTACCAGCCCTACGTGACCCACGATCTCGCCGCGGGTCGCTTCGAACCCGCCTCGGGCTTTCTCTTCCCCTACCCTTTCCGCCACGGCTCCGTCCTGCCTGTCACAGGCGAAGAAATCGCCCGCCTCCGCTCCGCCTACGGCGCTTGAACGAACGGCTCGAGAGCTGAGACACACACGCGGCGTTTTCCGCGGAGGGTCCGTCACTTGACAGACCCGACTCGCCGATCTACCTCCGCGCGGTGCCGTTCCTCCGTGCATTTTTTGCCTGGCTTCTGGTCGCCCTCTGGGTCCCGGCCAAGGCTCATTGCGAAATCGGCACGATGATGGGCGACATTGTCGCCGATATCTGCGCCCAAAGCTGCGACCATGGCGCGGAAGTCGCCCACGGCGACCAATGCGCGGTCATCGAAAGCGGAGACTTTTTCTCCAACGCCTCCAACGCGTCGGCTCCGCTTCCGAACCTGGCCGTGCTCGCCTGCCTGTCGTGCTTGCACGCGGAGCTTTTGGCGCAGGCCGAGCCGCTTGCTCCGCCCGCCTGGCGGCCGGACCACCCTCGTGATTGGGTGCCTGTCTGGGCCTTTGCGCAACGCGCGGCTCCGCTTTCGCGCGCACCTTCGCTCATCGGATAATCCGTCCCTGCGCGGACGGACCGGCTGATTTTCCTCCGAGCGATCGGCAAACACGTGCCTGCGCGCACGCCTCGCCTTCGGGGGACCGCCCTGAACCGCGCTCCTGCGATCCCGTCGTCTCCACCCGTCCCGTCATGCCCATTTTCAAAAAACTCTCCATCCTCACCTCCTCCGGCCTCCTTTGGTTGGCGGGACTCTCGTCCGCTTCGGCCGCCACCGCGCCCGAGGCCCCGCCGCCCGGCGCCATCACACCCGAAGCCACCTCCCTGCCCGCGCTCGTCGAGCACATCGTGGCGACCAGTCCCGAACGGCAGTTCTACCTGGCGGAAATCGCCGCCGCGAAAGCCTGCGGACGCGTCGCCGGGAAACTCGCCGATCCGGAGCTATCGTTCGACCTCGGCCACCGCCGGGTCAAGGACCCCGCGGGCGTGCTGGCTGGTGAAGGCACCGCATGGTCCGTCTCCGTCACGCAGACCTTCGACTGGCCGGGACGCTTGTCGCTTCGCAAGGCCATCGCGAACCGCCAGCTCGAACTGGCCGAGCTTGGCATGGCCCGGTTCGAACAGGCCTTGGCCGCGCGAGCCCGGACCCTCGCCTTCCAACTTCACGCGAGCCGAGCCCGCTCCGCGGCCGTCCGCGAGGTCGCCGACCGGTTTGCCAAGCTCAAGGAAACCTTCCTCGCCCGCGAGCCCGCCGGCCTGACCCCGCTTCTGGAGACGCGAGTGATCGAGGCCCAGGAACTCGTGTTGCAACGCGAGGCCACCGAAGCCGCGCTCGAACTCCAGTCCGCGCTCATCGAGCTGAACCAGCTCCGCGGCGCCGCCCCGGATGCTCCGCTGAACCTGGCTCGCCCGAGTCTCTTTCTCCCGCCCGCGCCCTCCGCCGGCGACCTGATCCACGCGGCGAAGGAAAACAACTTCGACTACCGCATGCGACGCGTCGAGGTGGAGCAACAGGGCTTCGCGGTCCGCCTCGCTCGCAACGACCGTTACCCCGGCGTCAGCGTGAGCCCCTTTGTCAGCTCCGACGACACCGAAGGCCGCGAGACCACGGTCGGCCTGGGCTTTTCGATTCCCATCCCCGTAAGCGGGCGGGCGGGCGCGGAAATCGCCGCCGCCGAGGCGCGTCGTCGCCAGGCCGAGACCGCCCTCTTCGTCGCACAACGAGAGCTGGACCGCGCCGTCCTCGTCGCCACTCAGGCCTATGCCACGAAAACCGCGGAAGTTTCCCGCTGGTCGCCGGACGCCGTGGAAAAATTCCGCGAAGCCGCGGAACTCGCCGACCGGCACTACCGTCTCGGGGCGGTTCCCGTCGCCACCTACGTCGAGCTTCAAACCAGTTACCTCGAGGCCGTGCAGGCCTTGCTTGCCACCCAGGCCGAGGCGCTCGCGGCCAGCATGGAGCTACAGCAGCTCACCGGCGTGGAACTCGACCGCGCCTCCACCGAAAAACCATGAAGCCCATCCTCTTCACCCTCGCCCTTTTCCCCGTCGCCTTCGGCCTGAGCGGCTGCGGCGACGGCCACGCCCAAGACCACGATCACGGCGCCGAACCCGTGCCGGCCTCGACCTACAAAGCCGGCCATGGCGTGCAACTCACCGACAAGGGCCGCGAGTTCGTCGGCTTAAAAACCGGGGAGGTCGCCTCCCACGCTTTCGACGGCGGGGAAGCGCCGGCCGTCCCCGCCGAAGCACTCCTGCGCACGGTGAAAGGCGACTTCGTCTACGTGGCCAACGGAGAATGGTTCCTGCGCACTCCCGTAAAAACGGGACGCGCCGACACGACCCACATCGAGATCGCGGACGGCCTCTACGAGGGCGACACCGTCGTCATCCAAGGCGTGCGCGGACTCTCCCTCGCGGAAATCCAAGCCCTGAACGGAGGCGTCGGCTGCGCCGACGGACACTGATGCTGGAACGGCTCATCGATTTTTCCCTGCGCAAGCGCGGGCTGATCGCCTGTTGCGCGCTCATCCTCGCCGCGCTCGGCCTCTGGTCCGCCACGCGGCTCGGCGTCGACGCGGTTCCGGACATCACCAACCCCCAGATCCAGATCAACACGGAGGTGGCCGCCCTGGCCCCCGAGGAGATCGAGACGCTCGTCACCGTCCCGGTCGAAATGGAAATGGCCGGCTTGCCCGACATGACCGAACTCCGGTCCCTGTCGAAATTCGGCCTCTCGCAGATCACGATGAC
>CAMLNJ010000211.1 GCA_946481225.1 uncultured Verrucomicrobiota bacterium
AGATGGAGAACCACATCGCTTTCACGTGACCAAAGTAGCAGCCAATTCGTTCGCGGTCACTGTCGACGCATGAAGGTCCTCGGCATCGACCTTTCGTCACAACCCGCAGGCACCGCTGCTGCGGTCATCGATTGGTCCGAAGCCAGTGCAACCGCAAAGCTCCACAACGGCTGCAACGACAACGCCCTTCACGCCCTCATCGCGGATTCACAGGTAATCGGCATTGATGCGCCTTTCGGTTGGCCCGAAACGTTCCGTGCGGCTGTTCAATCGTGGCCTTATCGCAACTGGAACGATTCCCTGCGCGATGAGCTGACGCTGCGTGAAACCGACCGGCACGTGATGTGCCTCCAGGGCGGACGCCCCCTCAGCGTCGCGGCAGATCGCATCGCCATTCCCGCGATGCGTGCCATGTCATTGCTCGCCGTGCATGGCGTCACCGACCGCTCAGGCGACGGCCGCTTTTACGAGGTTTACCCGAAGGCGAGCCTCCAAGCCTGGGACATTTCGCCCAAATCCTACAAATCAGCCAAGAAGCCCGACGCGTTGCCTGCTCGGCTTCAGATACTCCAACGACTGCGCGATCACTTGCCCTGGCTTAATGCGGGGGATGCGTTCGCTGAATCCGCGGACGGGCTCGATGCCCTGATTGCGGCGCTGACCGCGCTCGCCGGTGCTCAACATAAATCGCACCTGCCAGCTCCCGCGCAATCGGCCGCGGCCAAAACAGAAGGCTGGATTCACGTGCCCACGGCTTGGCCAACTCCAATTAACGAATGAAAAGCTACTATCGTGTCATGCTAGGTCGGAAGAGTGTCCATGCGGCCGAATGCTTTGCGGGAGGATTTATCGGAACGGATTTCGGCATCTCCGAAGACCTCGAGGGGAAACTTCCCGAAAGCTGGCGGGAGTTTAATCAACGCTATATCCCGATTTATTTGGAGAAGCGTCCGGACAAATCGAAAATCGCGGCCGGTCTCGCCTGCGGATTTCTTTGGACGGTCTCGAAAGGCATTCAAGTGGGCGACGTAGTTCTTTCGCCGGATGGCAGCGGTCGCTATCGTGTCGGAGAAGTGACCGGCGGCTACGCCTACGCCCCCGGGCAAACTCTCTTTCACCGACGACCGGTGCGCTGGACCGATGTCTATGTCGACCGCGCGGACATGAGCGAAGGCCTCCGAAATTCCGCAGGATCAATCGGGACGGTAAGCAACCTCAGCCGAGCGGGACATCACGAAGAATTGGAAAAGCTGATCGGCCAGACCGCGGCTCCCACCATCGTCTCGACCGACGCCACCGTGGAAGACCCTACGGTCTTCGCCCTCGAAAAGCACCTCGAAGACTTCCTCGTCCAGAACTGGAAACACACCGAACTCGGCAAACGCTACGATCTCTTCGAGGACGAAAACGGCACCAGCCAGCAATATCCCACCGACACTGGTCCGATCGACATCCTCGCCATCAGCAAAGACAAAAAGGCGCTGCTTGTCGTGGAGCTGAAGAAAGGCCGGGCGAGCGATTCCGTTGTCGGCCAGATCCAGCGCTACATGGGCTACGTCGTGGAGGAGTTGGCCGAAGATCATCAAACCGTGCGCGGCGTCATCATCGCCCTCGAAGACGACCAGCGCATCCGCCGCGCCTTACGCGTCGCCCAGAATATCGAATTCTTCCGCTACGAAGTGAGCTTCCGCCTGTTCAAAGCCTGAAACCATCAAGCTCTTCGTTGGAGTAACCAACAACGACTGGTTTCGTTATCTAGCGGCTCGACACCTCACAAGATCGCCGACGCCAAGGAGGCGCACGCCTGAGTCTTTCGTTCAGCCAAAACCTATGTGGAAGAAAATCAAAAGCCTGTTTGGCCAGGCCGATCAACCGGCGCCGGCTCCCGCGCAGGAAGGCTACCAATTCAAGTGGTATGAACCGGGCGGCGAAAATCCCTTTCCTGTCCGCATCCTCGATGTCCGTTCATTGACCGGCAGCGTCGTGGCCACCACCAGCAGCCGCGAGATCGCCGAAAAATATGTGGCCCTCCGGGGAAGCGACGGCCGCGATCTTTTCGAAGCCCCTATCGCCGACGCGGTGTGGATCCCCGCGAATCTCCGGTTTCCGCACAACGGCGCCCCGCTCGAAGGCATCGTCTTCAAGGCGGAATCGATGGAGGCGAAGTGGGATATCTACATCTACGGCGAGCACCTCCTCTTCGCCCGCAGCTGGACCGGCGGGCTCGGCTATCGGGCCAAAATTCGCATCGAGCCGGACGCCGTGGTGGTGACTGAAATCCAATGTCCGCGAGCCGAAGCCGAGATCGCGACGTCGCATATCTTTTTTCTGATCGGAACCTATGTAATGCGGCGCGTATTGCCTCATCGCGTGCCGGCCGATGGGCTCAAAACCGAAAAGGAAATCGCCACTTGGTCCTTCAGCGTTTTCGGCAACAGGGCCTGTTACGCGACCTTCGAGGACATCACCCGGATACCAATCAACGCACCGACTCCGCCCCCTTCGGCTAGCTAAGCTTGTCCACACCCGCCCCCTCCACCGACAGCCCATGAGAACCCTCCTCCTGTTCATCGCCTCGCTTACGGTTGCAATCGCCGCAGATGAGCGGCCCGCGGCGACGGCATGGGATGTCGCCGCCTCCGGTTCCGTTTCCGTGGCGATTCCAAGAGGGTGGAGAAACTTCGACGGCATGGCGCCGAGGATGGTCATCTACCGCCAAGGCGACGGCGTCGGCGTCCCCTTCGCGGACGAAACCGGGAGCCCGCTTCAAATCGGCCTTACTGTCGAAAAGTTCGCGACCTCGGACGATACCACGGAGCTCATCGCCAAAAAGACGGCTGAAGGCGCCAAGCGCGATCCGCGCTTGGAAAGCATCGGGGACGGAACGTTTGTCCCGGTGACTCTTTCCGATCGAACCGAAGGCACCTTTTTCACCAAGGAATTCATCAAAAGCGGTCACCGGCGGAGCCTGCAAATGAAGCTCGTCGTGAAAGACGCCGAAACGCGTGTGTGGGTTGTCTCCGGCTACATCGTCGGCGGGAAAGACAGCCGGCTACCCACGCCAAGCAGCTCGTTGGCCCTTTGGCTGAAAGCCCACATGCTGTCACTGACTGTAGGCGGACAAGCCATCGATCCGAAGCCGCTCGAAACCGCGTATAACGAGGGCCAACAAAAGGACTGAACCTGAGCCTAGGCATCCCGCGCCTCTCTTCTTTCCCAGATGAAACTCCGCTCCGAAACATTCACACGCATCGAAGACGACGACGGCTGGTTTCTTTCCAAAACACGCGGCGACCCCGAGAGGATCGAAAGGAAAGCCCTTGATCTTCAAAAGGCCGCCCGCGCCAAGGGCTATTATTGCATCTGCAGCACGGTCGATGATGAGGGCTACGGATTGTATCTCGTGCCGGAAAAAGGCGTCCGGTATGTGATCGAGAAATTCTACGTCGGCTCCCATGCCGGGGCCGAACCGGAAAGCGTTTATGAGGAGATCGCAGCTGCCGACGGGCAAAACCCGCTGGTTCCCTTCTTCGCCGATATAGCCGGGTTGAAAGCCCGCTTCTCAAAACCGGTCACCGAGGAACTGATCTCGATCCTCGAGGAAACACTTTCCAGCGTTGAGCCCATGATGGACGAGGACGAAGGCACCGTCGCCGGCTACATCCGCCAACACCAGGGGCTGCATCTTTGGTGGGATTGAGCGCCTTATCCGCCAGCCACGCAGCGCGCCCCCGTTTCGTGTCTTTCGCGCTTTTCGTGGTTCCGTCCCCGTTGCCCAAATCCGGAGTGAATCCCCAAATTCATGAACTGGCCTGATCACGCCGACCGCCCGGAGCCTCGGCTTACGCCGTCTGGAGCGTGGGCGGTTTCGGAGGCTTATTGGCTTTATGGACTCCTCAAAATCGCGCCGGCCGCGCTCAAGCTGGGATGAGCCAGCCGCTTAATAGACGTCGACGGCTCATTTCACCGGCCAGCGGCGTTTGCGGCCGGCGGAGCGTGGGGGGGAGGCGAGCACGATGCTCCGCAGCCACGCCAGCAGGCGTCGCAACAAGCCCGGCGTTCCAAATTCGTCCCTTGGCTGCATTCCCTTTTCGACCCGTGGCCCGCGCCTTCGTGCCCGTCGTGTCAAAAACACGAAGTCCTCAGAGCTCAGGTCTCAGGCTTCAGGTCAGGTTTCAGATCCCCGCTCCCTGCTCCCCGCTCCCTGCTCCCAGCTCTGCCCTCCGTCGCTTTGTCCCGCGGTCGCTCCATCGCTCTTTCGGCTTCAGCTGCCCGAGCCCGCCCCCGGCCGGCTCGCCTTGTGTTTCAGCGCCGCCTCCACCCGGGTGCGGACGTGGAGCTTTTCGTAGATGTGCTTCAGGTGGTAGCGCACCGTCGGCAGGCTGATCTTCAGCTCGGCCGCGATCTCCTTGTCCGCCAGTCCCCGCGCCAGCCGTTCCAAAACCTCGCGCTCGCGCTCCGACAGCTGCGCCGCCTCGTCGTCGGCCGGCACCGCCGGCTGGAAGGCCTCCACCACCTTGCGCGCCACCTCGCCGCTCATCGGCGCGCCGCCTTGGTGCACGTCGTGGATCGCGCGGACGATCTCCTCCGGCGTGGCGCGCTTGAGGAGATACCCGAAGGCTCCCGCGCGCAGCGCCCTAAAGATGCTCTCGTTGTCCCGATACACCGTGATGATGATCACCCGCGCCGCGGGCGCCGCCTCGCGCAGCCGACGCGTGCACTCGATGCCCGACATCCCCGGCAAATTGATGTCCATCAGCACCACGTCCGCCGCCCGCTTCGGCAGCTCGCGCAGCGCCTCCTCCGCGTCGGCGTAGGCGCCCGCGCAGCGCAGACCGGCCGTCTCCTCCAGCAACAGCTCCAGGCTGTGCCGCAAACCGGCGTTATCCTCGACCAAGGCGACGGAGATCATGCGGAATCCAAACTACCCGCCGGCAGGCGCAGCGAGACAATCGTGCCCCCGGACGGGCGCGCGGCGATCTCGCAGCGACCGCCGATTTTCTCCAGCCGGGTCCGCATGTTCACGGTGCCGTCCCCGCCCGGGCCGCCCGCACCGGCCGCCAGGCCCCGGCCATTGTCCTCCACGGTCACCGTCAGCTCCGCGTCCGTCGACGCGATCCGCACCAGGACCTCGGTGGCGGCGGCGTGTTTCACGATGTTCGTCAGCACCTCCTTGAAGGCCAAAAACAACTCGTGGCGCCGCGGGGCGTTGAGCGCGAGATCCGGCTTTGCGCACTCCGTCTCGAAACGACACCCGATGCCGGCGGCGCGAAAAAACTCCTCCGCGTAGTCGCAAAGGTAGCCGCGCACGGACCCGGCGGTGTCGTGCCTCGGGTTGAGCGCCCAGACGATTTCGTCGAGCCTCGCCACCATCTCCCGCGCCTTGTCCGCGATCATCGCGACATGGCCGCGGGCGCGCTCCGGGGCCATGTCCGGCCGGCCCGCCATCGAGCCGATCAAGCCGATCTGCGTGAGGTTGGCCCCGAGCTCGTCGTGCAGATCCTGCGCGACCCGCGCCCGCTCCTGCTCCAGAAGCCGGCGCTGCTCGACCCTCTCGCGCTCGCGAACCTCCTTTTCGAGAAGCACGGTGCGATGCGCCACGGTGCGCCGCAGCGCCACGATCCAGGCGAGCAAGGCCGCCAACCCGGCCGAAAGCGCCGCGAGCGCGGCGAAGGTGTGCCGCCGGGTCCACCAAGGACCGTTCGCCAGCAGCTCGATATCTTCGGTCGAATTCAGCAGAAGCTCGAAGCCGCCGAACACGTCCCGCGACGTGTTCCCCCGCAGGCTGGCGTAGACGCCCGTGAGCCGGAGGCTCGCGCCCGGCCGCAGACGCCCGGCGGAAACCTCGTCGCCCCGCAGGCGCGCGAGGAAGGGGCGCCGCCCCGCCTGCAGTTCCAGCATATGTTCACCGAGGCTCGTTTGCTCACCGACCAGACGGGCCTCCAGCCTCACCCGCGTG
>CAMLNJ010000212.1 GCA_946481225.1 uncultured Verrucomicrobiota bacterium
TGGAAAGGAAAAGGGCCGGGCGGGACGTCATCCCCGCCCGGCCTTTTGTTGAAGCTATCCGTTCCGGGTAGGACGCGTCCGAAGGAATCCGCCGCTTGGTGGCTGCCGGGGTGGTTGCCAATCGACAAACAACGCCCAGCCCCCTTCCGCCCGGCCCGCGGGGCGAACGAGCTGCATGACGGGATTCGCGCTTGGCGTTCAAGGCGGGCCGGCGCCGGCGCTATGGGCTGGAGGCAGGTTCAGCCAGCCAACGCGTCGGCGACCGCTTTGGCATCGCGAGAGAACAGGCCCAGCTTCGGCAGTATCTCGGCCATCCGCTTCTTGGCCGCAGGAGTCACCGCCCCATTGCGGAGTAGCGCCAATAGCACGTTTTTCTGATCGTCGCTGAATCCCCCGGTGATCCGCAACACTTCGAGAAGATAAATCTGTTCGGCTTCGGTGAGGTCACTCTTCGCGGCAATTTTCAGCAGCGTGGCTGATCGATCGGAGGAGAAACTGGCCGATGCTGTCGCATAAATCGCAGGCACATATCGTCCATCCGGCTTCGGGAGCCGAGCCAAGCGCGCACTCACGCACCCGGTAAGAAACGACAGAGAGATGAGAAGGAACGGGATCGCTTTCATGAGTGTGGGCTTCTTGATCTGTTGCATATTCGCTAGCAAGTCTTTGCGGGTTAGTGGCACGCTGTTGGGGCAGCAGGAGCGGGAAGGGCCATGAAAGCGGCGAGCCATAAGCGGCGAGCCAATGGCGGTTGCAAGGATTGCTCCGGCATGCCAAGCATGCCTGGAAGTCGATGTTTCGACCAATGGCCTCGGTTTCCAACGGCGCTCATTGAGCCGCCGCATCAGTGGTTCACTTCGCCTTCACTCGCTGGAAATAGCGAAGAACCTGTTTTGCTCACGCGCCGGCCTCTTGTTGAGCGCTGAGTTTGGCGGCTTTTCCACCACCGAGGTGTAACAGGGCGGGCCCAGCGGGCCCGCCGAGATTACTCTGCGCGATCACCACTCCGACGCGGCGCGTTCGGCGGTTGCGCCCTGCTTTGTCCGCAAGGACAGGGTTTCGTCCGCGCACGACCGACTCCGATCACGATGGCCCGATCGCGCCCAATCGACTCGCCCAAGCCGGGCCCATCACCGCTTGCGACCAGGTGTGGCAGACCGACATCACCTATCCTCAGGGCGCGCGCAGAGCTGGAGGTGGCGTCGCTAAGGAAGGCGCAAGAGGCGTTGGTGGGAAGACTGGAGGCGAACTCGGGCGAACACGCCGCCTGGCAGGGACGTCAGGTGAAGCTGATCGACGGCACGGGCTTCTCCATGCCCGACTCCGATGAGAACCGCGCCCGCTACCCTTACGCCGGAGGCCAGAAGCCGGGCTGCGGCTTCCCTCTCGGCAAGCTCGTCGCGATCTTCTCCTTGGCCGCGCATCTGGTGCGTCTGGCGCAAGCCTCTTGGAAGACCCACGAGATCACGTTGGCCCGGCTGCTCGTCGGCTGGGGCGACGAGGGGGGGACGTGCTGGCGGCCGACGGCGGGTTTTGCGTCTGGGGTCTGATCACCTTGTTGCGGCGCAAAAACGTGGACGTGGTCATGCGCCTGCATCAGTTCCGGCCGGATCGGCCCGGACACGCTGTTTGGAAGCGCCCGCAACGACCGGAAACCTGGGACGCGGAACTGTGGACCGAGTTGCCCCGGCAGTTGCACATGCGCATCGTGCGCTTCCGAGTCGAGCAGCCCGGGCTTCCGCACGACCATCGTCACCTTGGCCACGACGCTGCTCGACGAGGTCGCGTATCGGGACGCGGCGTTGATCGGGCTGTATCGGCTGCGCTGGCAGATCGAGGGCAACTACCGCGACATCAAGACCCTCGGGCTGGACGTGCTGCGTAACCGGCACCCCGGAGATGATCGGGCGCCAGGTGCTCATGCACGCCATCGCTCACAATCAGGTGCGCGCGGTGATGTTGCAATCGGCCCGCACCCGAGAGGTCCCCCTGCGCCGCGTCTCGTTCAAGGGCCTATCAGCTCATGGCCAAACCGCGCCGCCTCATGTGCGTATCCAAGTCTATACTACGAAAATAAACGGAAAACGCCCCTGGCTTAGCGCCATTCCGCTCCGGGTATTCCTCGGTCGTCGCCTCTGAAACGCGCTCGCCATCTCCCCTTTCTACTATGCCTTCGCCTGCATGGATGCGGCCAAGCTCGGGTCGCGAATGGATTCGTCTGGCCGCCGCGCGGAATGTCGCCGATTCTAGCTTACCCTCCCCAATAAAAAAGCATGAAGACGTATTCCAGTCTCGCCCGCGCAGCTTTTGTCACCGTCTTGGCCGGCTTCAGCGCCGTCGCGCAGGCCGCCTCTCTTGAGAGTTATTTCGATTTCACGCGTTACGGTTCCGTTCCTCCCGGCGCAGCCATCGTCAGCAACGTCTATGGCAAGACTAAGGCCGTCGTAAAACCCGCCGGAACCACTCTGAACCAATGGGGAGTGACGATCGAGGCGGGGCGCAGCGCATCGGTTACGGGGGTGGTCATACCCGGGGAGGCCTTGGCCGCCTACACCGGCGACTTCACCGTTCAAATTTGGTTTGTCACCTCCGAGACGGTGAGCGCGAACACGATGCTGTTCGGGGGCACCACGTCGGCGGGCACCGATGAAAGCCTGGCCGGGGACCATGCGTTCTTTGTCGGTTACAATCACGTAGCGGACCGGACCGACTTTATTCGGCCCATTATCAGCGATGGCGGTCGCTGGGGAAAACCCATGAGCGCGGCGCGGGGGACCGGCTTGGCCGTCCTTACCATGCATGACTACGTGATCACGTATAACAACTCCAACCACCTGATGAACGCCTACATGAACGGGGTGTTGGTGGGTTCGATAAATGGAGCCAAACTTGGCGGCCTTGCGTCTCTTTCCAAAGGCATGGCCATCGGAGGCGTCGAGAGCTCGGCTTTCCAGGATGACAGTTCGGCGCCGGTGAATATCCGCTCTTTCCTGCTTTACTCCGGCGCGCTGAGCCACGCGCAAGTCTCGAAGATCCATCTGGCGGGTCCGGCCGCGACCTTGGACGCGTTGATGGCGGCCGACGTGGTCGTGAAATGATTTTCCCGCAAGTTTGAGCGAACGTGGCTGGAGGCGCCGGCCCGCTCTTTGTGTTCTCTGTGGCTAGGCCTGTCTTGTAAATAAGTCAGCCCATCGCTGGCGCTTCTACGAGTGAAGAGAGAAAAGGCGCCGGGCCGGCGTTGCCCTCGGCGGCACGTGCCGCCGGCCCGCCTCCGCCTCGGTCGCCTTGGCCGAGCACCTTTTCTCGCTCACGCTGGTCCGGTCTATTTACCAGACACACCCTAAATCTCCATCATGGGACTGATCGACCACCACGTGCATCTTTATCCGTCGGAGCTGAACCGCGATCCGGCGGGGTGGGCGGCGGCGCGGGGGGAGACGAAGTGGGCGGACATGTGCGTGCGGACACGGCGCGACGGGGCCCTGGTGCAGGAGTTTCCAGGCGTGGACGACTTGCTGCGCGCGATGGACGCGGCCGGGGTGGCGCGGGCGGTGTTGCTCGGGTGGTATTGGGAAAAGGCGGAGACTTGCGAGTGGCACAACCGGGCGATGGGGCGCTGGGTGGGCGCGCATCCGGACCGGCTCGCGGCCTACGCGACCGTTCACCCGGGGGCGACGGCGGCGGAAGTGCGCGCGGAGCTGCGACGGGCTCGCGACGAGGGGTTGGGCGGGCTGGGGGAGTTGTCGCCGCACAGCGTGGGCGCGAGCATCGAGAGCGAGGGGATGCGCGCGGCGCTGGAGCTGGCGCAGGAATGGCGGTGGGCGGTTAACCTGCACGTGACGGAGCCGCGCGCGAAGCCTTACCCGGGCATGGTGTTGACGCCGGAGAGCGATTTCCGGGCGCTGGCCATCCAGTGGCCGCTGGTGGAGTTTACGCTGGCGCATTGGGCGGGGGGCTTTGACGTGCGCGATCTGAAGAATGTGCGGGTGGATACGGCGGCGGCGCCGCTGATCTACGGCGAGAAGGCCTGGGCGATGCGCGGGGTGAGCGTGCGGGCCGAGCAGGTGTTGTTCGGGTCGGATTATCCGTTGCGGCTGCGGCCGGGGCAGGACGCGGCGGCGGGGTGGGCGGCGTTTGCGGAGGAGGCGCGGAAGAACGGACTTGGCGGGGTGGCGTGAGCGGGCAGGGTGGCGGCTTTCCAAAACCTCCCATGACTCCCGAACAGAAGCTTGCCGAACTTGGTCTTGAACTGCCCACCGTGGCCGCCGCCGCAGGGAATTATTTGGCGGTGGTGCGCACGGGGAACCTGCTTTTCTGCGCGGGCACGCTCGCGGTGAAGGACGGAAAGGTCACGCACGAGGGGCAGGTGGGCAAGGAGCAGACGGTGCAGACGGCTTACGAGTCGGCGCGCGTCGCGGCGTTGAATTCGCTCGCGAATATCAAAGCCCACCTGGGCGAGCTCTCGAAGGTGAAACGCGTGGTGATGGTGAACGGTTTCGTCAACGCGATCAGCGGCTTCGCGGACAGCCCGGCGGTGATCAACGGCGCGAGCGATCTGCTCGTGGCGGTCCTGGGCGACGCGGGGCGTCATGCGCGCGCCGCCGTGGCGGTGGCGGGCCTGCCGAGGAATTCGGCGACCGAAGTGCAGCTCGTGGTCGAGGTGGCGGATTGAGATCCGGAGTTTTTAACCACGGATGGGCGGGCACGGAGAGAAGGCCGGCGGCGGAGTTTCCGCCATCCGTGTTTATCCGCGGAGTCCGTGGTTAACGGACCGGGATCCGAGGCGCGATGAAGCCGCAGGTTAAGTTGGCGGAGGCGAGGGCGCCGGACGGGGCGCGGTTGACGCTGCATGCGCACGAAGGGGAATTTGTCGTGCGCGTGGACGGGCAGGCTCTGATGCATTCGGCGTTGGCCGAGTCGGAGGAACGGCTGGGCGAACTGGCGGCGGAGGAGGCGAAGAAAAAGAAGGGCGCGCGCGTGCTGGTGGGCGGGCTCGGGCTGGGGTTCACGCTGCGGCGGGTGTTGGCGGGGCTGGCCAAGGATGCGAAAGTGGAGGTGGCGGAGCTGGTGCCGGAGGTGGTGGCGTGGAACCGGACTTTTTTGCGCGAGCTAAATGGCGGCGCCTTGACGGATGCGCGCGTGACGGTGCGCGTCGGCGACGTGAGCGCGGCGCTGGGAAAGGCGAAGTGGGATGTGGTCGCGCTGGACGTGGACAACGGGCCGGCGGCGATGGTGCGCGCGGGCAACGCGGGTTTGTATGACGAGCGCGGCGTGGCGCGGCTGGCGGCGGCGTTGCGGCCGGGCGGGACTTTGCTGGTGTGGTCGGCCGGGCCGGACAGGGCGTTTGAGCGGCGGCTGACGGCGGCCGGGCTGGTCGGCGTGCGGGCGGAGGCGCCGCGGACGGGCGTGCGGGCAAGGAGCCGGGGCTATGTGATTTTCGTGGCGGAACGGGGCGGGGCGGAAGAGGCGGTCTAAGGTCGAATGCGACGCGGCGGGGGCCGCGCGGGGCAAGGAATGGGCGTGTCGCAATCGCGGTGGCGACTTGCGACTTGAGACCTTTGACTTGCGACGGATCGAGCCTGCGCCGCAGGCTCCGCCTTCTATGGCCACGATTTATGAGACCCTGCGCGCCGAGATCATCGTCGCGATGAAAGCCAAGGATAGCGCGCGCGCCACCATCCTGCGCACGGCGGACGCCGCGATCCAGCGCTCGGCGATGGATCAAAACAAGCCGATCGACGACGTGCTCGCGACCGCGACGCTGCGCAAGTCGGTGAAGAATCTTCAGGACGCGATCATCGAGTTCGAGAAGGGCGGTCGCGCCGATCTCGTGGCGGCGAACAAGGCGGAGATCGCGGTGCTGGAAAAGTTTCTACCGGCGGGGATCGACGGGGCGAAGCTCGAGGCGATCATCGCCGAGGTGATCGCGGCGACGGGTGCGAGCTCG
>CAMLNJ010000213.1 GCA_946481225.1 uncultured Verrucomicrobiota bacterium
ATCTCGTCGCGATGGCGCCGTTCGTGTAGGCCGCCGGAGTCAGCGTAAGAACGATGTGGTATTGGGTGCCGAGGGTGTAGGACGTCGCGTTCGTGGAACCTCGATTTTTTTGCTCGGCGTCCACCCATTCGACCTGGTCGTTCGCGACATCGGTGCCGCGCGTCCAAGACATAAAAAGATACTCGGCCGTGCTACTGCCGAAGTCGAAAATACGGCTCCAGTTTTGCACAGTGTCGTTCTTGGCCCATAGCTCGATCGTGACAGGCGCGGTGCGGCCACCGACGAGGTTGCCGCCGAGACGGACTGCGGCGGAGGTGGTGGAGGCGCCGCCGGCGAGGGTCACGGTGGTGGCGTTCTGCGTGACGCCGCCGCCGGTCGTGGCGTTGTTATCCGGATCGACGATGGTGGCGTGCGAGGTGCCGACACTGTCATTCAGGTCGCCGTTGAAGCTCCAGCGGTGCGCGAGAGCGGATTTGGTGGGCGTCCAGTTGACGTTTTTCGGATCGGAGCCGGCGCGCATCTCCGATTCGTTGGAGGCACCATCGGAATCGAAGTCGCCGCTACCGGTCTGCGCGGTCAGGTTGGTGAAGTGGAGAATTTCCCAGGCGTCGTTGAGCCCGTCGTTGTCGGAATTGGGCCAAGAGCCGGCGTTGACGGGATCGGTGCCGGCGGTCTCTTCCTGCTCATTCGTGGCGAGGTCGCCGTCGGCGTCGCCAGTGCCATTCTGAGCGGCCTTGTTGCCGAAATAGGTGACTTCCCATGTGTCCAGCAGGCCGTCCCCATCGGTGTCCGAGGGGGTCGAGGCTCCAACGGTGGGATCGGAGCCGGCGGTCTCTTCCTGCTCATTCGTGAAACCGTCGCTGTCGGGATCGGCTGTGCCGTTGTGAACGGTGTTACTGCCGAAATAGAGAACTTCCCAATTATCCGCCAAACCATCCGCGTCTACGTCGTTGTTAACGATGGTGAGCGGATTGATCAGATTCGGGGTGGTGGACGTATCAAGGTAGAGGTCGTCGAAGTAAATGCCGGTGTTGGCGTTGTTCGACAAAAAGGCGAAAGCCTGCAGGGACTTTACGGCGGCGGCGTTACGAAAATTAAACGTGCCGTCCGAGGAAAGGATTTCGGTCTGGGTGGAATAGGTCGGATCGCCATCCCGCTGAACGTAGACCCGGTAGGTGTCCGCCGTGGTGTCCACGACCAACCAGAGGTTATACCAGACATTGGCGGTAAGCGTGAAAAGCGGGCTGCGGTTGGTGCCGCCGTCACGCGAGCCGAAAGCGCCCGCGGAGCCGGTGACGTTGGGCTGCACCTCGAAGGTGTTGAAGTCCGTCAGCACAGGCGGATTGGCGGCGGAGAGGCCAAACGACACGTCGTTGGCAAGATCCGTGACGCGGAATCGGAAGAAGAAGGTGCCAGCCGAGGCGTCGGGAATGACCGCCGGCCACATCTTATACGCGTCGTTGATGCCGGTGTGCTGCAGCACCTTGTTGGCGGGGGCGTCGGGATCGGCGCCAACCACGGAGGTCGTGCTGCCGGAGGTGACGACCCATCCGTTCTGCCCTCCGATGGAACCGTTGGAGAGCGAATCAAAGGTCTCCACCGCCTGATAGGCGGCTTGAGCATGGGAGAACGCGCCTAGCGCGAGCGCAGCCAAGACTGCATGGGAACGACGGGGTAGATGCATGGTGGGAAAATGTAGGAGGGGAACTTGGTCCGGCGCGGAATCGGACGGGGCGGAACTTGGGATACGTGGGGGGAGAATCCGGCATGGATCCGGGAGGATCGGCGAACGCGGCAACGCTGGCCCCGCGCAAGGTCATCGCAATGTGGCCCGCGGTTTAGCGTCCACCACCGGTCGTTAGGATCGACGTCGAAACACATCGATTCGTTTGCTCTCCAACACCCGGACAGAGGGGTCCGCGCCGGGTCCGCGTCGGCGCGGTGATCATTATACGATAAAGTAACCGCCCCGGGATTTGACGCTCGCGCCGCAGGTTGCTCGAACTTCGTAAGTAGGTCGCTCCGCGGGCGCCCTCGGTCAGCCAACTCCCGCCGCCCCGCCACGCGCCGCGGCCCCTCCGCCTATCCATCCCCCCGTCGCTCCCCCGCCACCGCCCCGCCCGAAACCCCATGCCCATTCTCCGTCCGCTCCTCGCAATCCTCGCGCTCGCGCTTCCGCTCTCGCTGGTCGCCGGTGAATTCGCACCGCGCACCCACATCGTCCCGGGCGCCATCTGGCCCGATGATCGCGGCCATCACATTCAGGCCCACGGCGGCGGCATCCTGAAACTAGGCGACACCTATTACTGGTTCGGCGAAGACCGCGGCGGCGAGGTCACGAAAAAGAAGCCGATCGAGCGCAAGGTCTCCTGCTACGCCTCCAGGGATCTCATCAATTGGGGATTTCGCAATCAAGTCATCCGCGGCGGCCCTCCCGAGCCCGAAATCGGGAGCCCCTATGTGTTGGAACGCCCGAAGGTATTTCATAACGCACGGACGGGGAAATTCGTGATGTATGTCCATCTCGACGACGCATCCTACCGCCTCGCCCGCGTCGGCGTCTACGTGAGCGACACCATCGACGGCGACTACGCCTACGTGCGGAGCTTCCGCCCCCTGGGCAAAGAGAGCCGCGACATCGGCCAGTTCGTCGACGACGACGGCTCCGCCTACCTGATTTTCGAGTCTCGCCCGAGCAAGGGTTTCTACATCGCGAAGCTCTCCGACGACTATCTGGATGTCTCCGAGGAAACATGCTTCATTAGATCGCCGCTCGAAGGCGGTGCCCTCGTCAAATACGACGGCCTCTACTACCTTATCGGTTCCTGGATGAGCGGTTGGGCGCCTAATAACAACCAATACGCCACCGCCGCCTCGCTCGCCGGTCCTTGGTCGGAATTCAAGGACATCGCGCCCAAGGCGACGAAAACCTACGGCTCGCAATCCACGCTCATGCTCAAGGTCGTGGGCACGAGGAAGACGTCCGTCATCTTCATGGGCGACATCTGGCGCCCCGGTAACCACCAGGACGGACGCTACCTGTGGATGCCGCTGGAAATCGGCGCGGGCCGGCTCTGGCTGCCCGAACCGCGCGAGTGGACGATCGACGTCGCGACCGGCGAGACGCGATTTCTTCCCTCGCCGCGCTCGCAGTGACTCGACTTGGTTTCCGCTGCTTCGGTTCGCCGACCGCCCGCGTAGAGCCGGCCTTTCGAGCGCAGCACTTGCTCTTGGCTCTAGCCACGACCGAAAGCTGAAGCGCGTCGCACCTCGCCATCAAGGCGTCGCCCGTCGAGGTGACGCTCGATTTCATCGACCATCGCCTGACTCATCCGCCCGTTCCAACTCGGCATCGGAAACGACCTCGCGCAACGCGGATGGATTCACCACAGAGAAGCATCGTCGACGGTGCTTTCCCTTTGAACCTTCCTTCCGGTCTGACTTTGGTCTCCCCCTCGCCACACCGTGCCCCATTCAGATTCCCCCTCCCCATCCGCCCCCCGACGCGTCGGCATCCGTGAAATCGCCCGGGTGCTGGACGTGAGCCTGATGACGGTCTCGCTCGCCCTGCGCAACAGCCCCAAGGTCTCGGAAGCCACCCGCCGCAAGGTGCGGCAAACCGCCGACAAGCTGGGCTACCGCCCCGACCCCGAGCTCGCCCGGCTGATGACCCGCCTGCACGGGACCACCCAGTCCTCCGACCGGCCCCACATGGCCATCTTGGACATCTCGACCACCCGCCTGCAGGCCGGCGTCAGCAACTACTGCGAGTCCGTCCGCCAAGGCGCCATAACGCGCATCGAATCATTGGGCTACCTCGCCACCTGTTTCCATCTGCTCGATTACGAGGGCGACCTGCAACGCCTGCTCAAGGTGCTCCACTACCGCGGCATCCGCGGCGTCCTCCTCCTCCCTCCGCTCAACCCCGTGGAATTGCCGCTCGGCCTCGACTGGTCGCCGTTTTCCGTCATCGCCGCCACCTACGCGATCACGCCGCTCCAATTCCACCGGGTGGTGCCCCACCAGTTCATCGACATGTGCCAGCTGATCCGCACCCTTGAGCAGCGCGGCCACCAGCGGATCGGGGCTGTCTTCGGCGAAAGCTTCGAGCGTCGCATTCACTACCACTTCACCGCCGCCCTCGCGTTGCACAAACACGACTCGCGGATCTACCGCGTCCGCGACGGCCACCCCATCAACGCGGAAGATTTCGTCGTTTGGGTGCGCAAACACCGCCCCGACGTCCTCATCACCGGCAACGCCGAAGAACTCCTCGCCTGCCTCCCCCCCGCCAAAGGCGACTTCACCCCACCCCAAGTCGTCAGCTTTCGATCCACGACGCTTCCCGAGGTCGCCTACTGGGACGAGCGGCCCGAAGAGATCGGCGCCGTCGCCGCCGTGCTGCTCTCCGGCATGATCCAGCACAACGAAACCGACATCCCCGCCTCGCCGCGCACCACCATGATCCACGGCGCGTTCCACGAGGCGAGCGCCGCTCCCGCCAAACGGGCCGCCCCGGCTCGCGCACGCGCCAAAACCCCGGCCGCGTAAGCACGCCGCCCGACAAAATCGGGCGTCCTCGGCCTCCCTCTCGCCGGTCCACCGACGAGCGATCATCCGCGACAAATCCGCGCATCGCGACACTCGCCGACCCATGCACTTGCACGCCGGGTTGAGTCGTAACCAACTCGGACCAAATAAGTTGGTGCTCCCGCTGGGAATCGAACCCAGATCACCGGCTTCGGAGACCGATGCACTATCCATTGTGCTACAGGAGCGCTGGTCGGACGACGCATCGTCCGACACGGCGCAAGACACTGCTTGCCGACCCTCGGCTGTCCAGCGGTTTATCGTCACAGTCTCGCGATCTTGTCGGTGAGACCCGTGACTCGAAAAACCGGGACTCAGAAGTTCGACGCGAGCCAAGTTGGCGCAGAATCCGTCGAAGCGTTTGGACAAAATATCGGTGGAATCCCGATCAATTTAACCGGAACCGATTGCTCCAGCGCGTATCACATCACAGTATCGCATCCGTCAGGGTGTCCGGCACGAATCGTTCAGGCTGCCTTAAACTTTAACCCACCATCTTGCCATGCCCGCTCTCGCCCAAACCGGCCGCCTCGACCGTGAGCATACCGTTTCCATCGACACGGCCCCCGACGCCGCACCGTCCTTCCTCGAGCCCGTCCGCGCCGCCTCGGCGCCCTCCGAAGTGCCCGAGCGCAACAACCTGCAGCTCTATCTTCAGGAGATCGGCAAAACCCCGCTCCTGACCATCGACGAGGAAGTGAAACTCGCGAAGCGGATCATGAAGGGCGACAAAGCCGCCCGCGATCATATGATCCAGGCCAACCTGCGCCTCGTGGTCAAAATCGCAATGGACTACAAGGACTTCGGCCTTCCGCTTCTCGATCTCATCAGCGAAGGCAACATCGGCCTGATCAAGGCCGTCGAGCGCTTCGATCCCACCAAAGGCGGCAAGCTTTCCACCTACGCCGCCTGGTGGATCAAGCAGTCCATCAAGCGCGCCCTCGCCAACCAGTCGAAGACCATCCGCCTCCCGGTCCACCTCGTCGACAAGATCTCCAAAATGCGCAGGACGGCCATGGCCCTCACCGAGGAACTCGGCCGCGAGCCCACCGACGAGGAAATCGCCATCGAGCTGCAGGTCCCGACCAGCAAAGTCGCGCATCTGAAGTCCGTGAGCGTCCGACCCGCCTCGCTCGACGCCCCGATCGGCGAAGAAGGCGACTCGACGACCTTCGGTGAAATCGTGGGCGACGAAAACGCCGCCACGCCCTTCGAGCACCTCCGCGAAAACAGCCAAAATTCCGCCCTACGCACCCTCGTCGACTCGCTCGACCCGCGCGAGGCCGAGATCATCCGTTTCCGCTTCGGCCTTGACGGCCGCGACGAACTCACTCTCGAGGAGGTCGGCGCCA
>CAMLNJ010000214.1 GCA_946481225.1 uncultured Verrucomicrobiota bacterium
GGGGGCGGCGGGCGGGGCGTTTGCCGCGGACGAGGAGGCGTCGGGCGGCGGCTTCGATGTATTCGGCGTGGGCGACGGTATCAACGAGACCGATACGTAGCGCCTGTTTGGCGACGAGGCGTTTTCCGGAGAGGATCAAATCGAGGGCGGCGGGGAGGCCGACGAGACGGGGGAGGCGGGTGCTGCCGCCCCAGGCGGGGAGGATGCCGAGCTGGGTTTCGGGGAGGCCAAGTTTGGTGGCGGGATCGTCGGAGGCGACGCGCCAGTCGCAGGCGAGGGCGAGTTCGAGGCCGCCGCCGAGGCAGACGCCGTGGATGGCGGCGACGGTGGGAACGGGGAGCCGGGCGAGGCGGGCGAAGACGGCGTGGCCGAGGTCGACGACGGGGCCGAGAATGGAAGGCGCGAGGCCGTCGTCGGAGGCGGACATGGGCAAGATGCCCGAGCCACGATCCGAATTCACGGGCGGGACGCCCATGCCACTGCCGCGGCCGGCCAAGGCGTGGAGGTCGGCGCCGGCGATCCAGATGGCGGGCTTGGCGCTGAGAAGGAGGACGCCGCGCAGGTCCGGGGTGGCTTCGAGCGTGGCGAGGTGTCCGTCGAGTTCGTGGAGCGTCTCGGGGTCGAAGAGGTTGGCCGAGGAGTTTTCGCGGTCGAAGACGAGCGTCGCGACTCCGTCGGCGGGGGAGATGAGGAGGCGGATGTTCATGGAGGGGCGGGGCGACGGAGGATTGGCCGCAAAGAACGCAAAGAGCACAGAGACGGAGACTGATAGTGTTCTGTTTTTTGCGTTCTCTGCGTTCTTTGTGGCCAAAGGTTCGGGTGGATCAGGCGACTTCGAGCCAGAGGGCGGCGCCCTGGCCGCCGCCGACGCAGAGGGTGACGAGGGCGCGGCGGGCGTGGCGGCGGCGGAGTTCGCGGAGGGCGGTGAGAACGAGGCGGGCGCCGGTGGCGCCGACGGGGTGGCCGAGGGCGATGGAGCCGCCGTTGACGTTGAGTTTCTCGTCGGGGAACGCGCCGAGGGGGCGTTCGCGGTGGAGGTGGGCGCGGGCGTAGTCGGGCGAGGCGGCGGCGGCGCGGCAGGCGAGGACCTGGGCGGCGAAGGCTTCGTTGAGCTCGACGAGGTCGGCGTCGGCGGGTTCGAGGCCTGTGCGGGCGGAGAGGCGGGCGATGGCGTGGACGGGGCCGAGGCCCATGCGGGCGGGTTCGCAGCCGGCGTAGGCATGGTCGACGAGACGTCCGAGCGGTTCGAGGCCGGAGCGGCGGAGGGCGGACTCGGAGAGGACGAGGAGGGCGGCGGCGCCGTCGGTGAGCTGGGAGGAGTTGCCGGCGGTGACGGTGCCTTCGAAGCGGTCGAAAACGGGGCGGAGCCTGGCCAGGGCTTCGAGGGTTTGGTCGGGGCGGATGCCATCGTCGGCGGTGGCGGGGCGCGCGCCGCCGGGCGGGAAGGCGGGGGCGATCTCGCCCGCGAGAAAATCGCGGGCGGCGGCGGCGCGCAGGTGGGAGCGGAGGGCGAAGGCGTCCTGTTCCTCGCGGGAGATGCGCCAATCGCGCGCCAGGCGCTCGGCGGTCTGGCCCATGTTGAGTCCGCAGACGGGATCGGTGAGGCCGAGGAGGAGGGCGGGGTGCGGGGAAAAGTCGGAAGGACGGAAGCGGGCGAGGGCGGCGAGGCGCGCGGGGAGGCGGCGGGCTTTGGCGAGGGCGGAGAATTTTTTGGCGGCGGCGGACGGGAAGAGGAGCGGGTAGGCGCTCATGCTTTCGACGCCGGCGACGAGGTAGGCCTCGCCGCGGCCCGCGACGATACGGTCGGCGGCGGTGGTGAGGGCTTCGAGGCCGGAGGCGCAGTTGCGGTGGACGGTGCAGGCGGGGACGGATTCGGGCACGCCGGCGCGGAGGGCGACGACGCGGGCGAGGTTGGCGGCGTCGGTGGGCTGGCCGACGCAACCGACGATGACCTCGTCGAGCGCGGCGGGATCGAAGCCGGTGCGCGCGAGGAGCGCGGCGCAGGCGGCGCGGCCGAGCTCGGTGGCGTCGCACGCGGCGAGGGCCCCGCCCATTTTGGCAAAGGGCGTGCGGAGGCCGGCGGCGATGTAGACGGGGGCGCTCATGGCGACGAGGAGGTGGCGGCGGGTTGCGCGATCGAGTCGGCGGAGGAGGCGGCGGAGGAGGGAGTGCGGAACGGCTCCGCCGTTCCGGCATGAGGGGCGGAGGAGGAGGTGCCGAGCCGGGGCTCGGCGCTCCCGGGGGGCTTCGGGCGGTTGTCGACGATCTTCTGCTCTTTGAGCGCGACGCCGACTTTTTGGAGTTCGCGCAATTCGTCGGCGCGACGGAAGTTGACGCGGTTGGGCGTTATCTCGAATTCGGAGTGGAGGAGGGAGCGGATGGATTTTTCCAGCGATGCTTCGACTGCGTCGGGTTCGCGGGCGACGTGGAGGACGAGTTCGTCGAGGTCGTGGGGGTCGTCGTGGGCTTTGCGGAGCTCGAGGTGCCAGGTGGCGACGCCGGGGAGGTCATCGAGGGCGTGTTCGAGTGCGTTGAAGTCGAGGAGCGTGCCTTTGAATTTTTGGAAGCGGAGCGCGCGGACGTCGGAGACGCGCGAGATGCGGCCGCAGAGGCGCGGCATGCGACGGCCGCAGCAGGGGCAGGGCGCGTAGGTGAGGCCGTGTTCGCACTGGTCGCCGGTGCGGTAGCGGAGAACGGCGGTGCCGCGCTGTTCGAGCGGGGTCCAGACGATCTCGCCGCCGGTTCCGTCGGGGACGACGCGGCCGGTGGCGGGATCGATGATCTCGATGATGCCGAGGTCGGGGTAGAGATGGTAGCCGGGCGGGGTTTCGCCGGGGGCGACGGGGCATTCGGACCAGGCGAGCTTGGCCTCGGTGAAGCCGTAGGTGGCCATGATGCGGACCTCGGGCGAGCCGAGGCGGGCGCAGAGTTCGCCGAGTTTGCGGCGCGTGCCGTCGGGGACTTTTTCGCCGCCGAGGACGAGGAGGCGGAGGCCTTCGAGGCGTTTGCCGGTGTCGGCGGCGAGCGAGAGGACGTGGTAAAGAAAGGTGGGCATCGCCACCAGGACCTGCGGGCGGAGTTTTTCGATGGCGCGGAGGTTGCCTTCGGTGCCCATGACTTTGCCGCCGCCGGTGGCGAGGGCGAAGACGTTCCGGTCGAGACCGGAGTAATACATATACCAAAACGCGAGGTGGGGCGCGAAGGGGAACATGTTGACCATGCGCTCGTCGGGGAGGACGCCGCCCATCTCGACGATTCGTCCGCTGCCGAGGCCGAGGAGGGCGAGGTCGTGCTGCGTGTAGAGAAAAGGCACCGGCTCGGTGGAGCGGCCGGTGGTGCTGGTCATGAAGACGGGGCGCCATTCGCGTTCGAGGGCGTCGCGCGCGGCGGCGCGGCCGTGGAGCAGCGCGCGCAGGATGGTGGCGGGGCGGCCGCGGAGCGCGGCGGGGTCGGGCTTGAGGACGAAATCGAGCGCGCGGCGCGGGCTTTCCGGCGTGGGGAGAAGGTCCTCTTTCGTGGTGAAGGGGAGTTTCTCGAGGTCCGCGACGGAGCGGAAGTCCTCGGCGGAGAGGCGGTGCGTGCGGAAGAGCTCGCGGTAGTGCGCGGAGAATGGGAGCACGCAGTCGCGCAGGTAGCGATGGAGTTTGCCGCCTTGGAGCGCCAATATCGCCCCGCGATCAAGGCGGTGCCAGGATGAGTTGTGCCGAAGGATCGACATGGCGGGGGGTATTGTTTTGGCGGCGCCGCGGGGAGGGCGGCCGGGCTGCGAAGCTTCGGAGGAACGGCGGTCCGAAGCGGGAGGGAAACTAACCGGCAAGCGGGTCGGGGACAAGCGGGAGAGGCGGATCGGCGAGTCCCGGAAAGAAGAACGGGTGCGAGGTGTCGGAGGCGAGGAAGGAGGCTATCTCGTCGCGGCGCGCCTCGGCGTCGAGTTCGCCGAGCTCGATCATCCGCGCAACGTAGCCGGGCTGGAAAAGGAGCGTCGCGAGGAGGTCGGCGCGGCGGGTTTCGCGGGTGCCGAGGCCGCGGGTGGCGAAACGGAAGAAACGCGGAAGCTCGTGTTCGTAGCTGTTGGCCACGGCGCTCAGGTCGACGGAAGGGCGGACGAGCAGAAGGTCGACGGGACGGAGTCCGGAGGAGGTTTTGGCGGAGGCGGGGAGGCGGGATAGGAGGGCGTTGATGCGGTGCATGACCGCGGCGTCGTGGTCCAGGGCGTCGAGGAAAATGGAATCGAGCAGGACGCCGAGGATGGTGGCGGGCGGAGGATACTCGGCCATCGTGGCGGCGGCGCGGTCGGATTCGCGGCGGGTCGGGAGGTAGCGCGTCGAGATCGCGATGATGCGCCGGGCGCCGAGGTGCAGGGCGGGGGAGAGCGGGGCGGTGAGCTGGATGCCGCCGTCGCCGTGCCAGCCGTCGCCGATGCGCACGGCGGGGAAAAAGAGCGGCAGCGCGCAGGATGCGAGCACGTGGTCGACGGTGAGCGTGGCGGAGACGCCGCAGCGGCCGGGGCGACGCCAGAGGGGCGGCGGCTGGCGGCCATGGACCCAGCTGATCGAGCGCGCGGTGGCGTAGTCGGTGGTGGTCACGCTGGCGGCGTCGAGCCGGCCGGCGGCGATGTTGGCCGCCACGCCTGGCAAGGTGCCGTCGGGCGCGGCGCGGAGGTTGCGATGGAGGAATGCGCGGAGCGGCTCGGTGTCGACCATGCCGCGCACGGGAGAACCCGCCGCGGGCGAGCCGCCGGAGACGAGGCGCAGCGCCCAGCGCAGCATGAGCGAACCGACCGAGGCGGGATCGGTGCGGAAGACCTGGTCGATGGTGACGCCGCGCCAGAGCTCCACCAGTTTGTCGGCGGCGAGACCGATGGGGCCGGGGTGAACGGCGAGATGGGCGGCGTTGATCGCGCCGGCGGAGACGCCGCTGAGGATGTCGGGACGCAGTTCGGGAAAGGCGCGGACAAGGCCGCGGAGAAAACCAGCCTGATAGGCGGCGCGGGCGCCACCGCCGCCGAAAACCAAGGCGAGACTTTTGTGCTCCGGTTTCATCGTCGGAAAAATTACCGGCCGACGCTGCGGAGTATAGGCGGAGACCCGGGTTTGGCGAGAATGGAAAGCGCATGCGCCGAACCGGGCGGCGCCGCCAGTTCCCGGCGGCGCTTTTTTATCCGGGCCTCGCTCAGGGGAAGCGAGGCCCGGACGTCTTTCCAGCGATCAGGTCAAATCGACCTGACTATGCGGGCGGCAGAGGCGGCGGCGGAGCTTTTCCTCCAAACGCGCCTCAAACTCGGCCCTTCGTCCGTCCGGGGCGCCGATCCGTTGCCAAAGCCGTCCGCCGCGTTCGCGGACTTGCGGCCAAAACAACTCCGGCGAGGTCGCCACATACATACGCATAAGCGAGTGCATTGTCATGGTCTCCTTGTTTTGCCCGGCCGTGATTGGCACGGGACGCGGATGCTTTATCGCACGCGCCGGCTTCGACTTGGATCGGGCCGGGGCCGGGCCCTCCGCCCGAGGGGGGCATGGCCTCCGGCTGGGGCCAATCCCCGGGCTTGCACCGGACGCGCCGGGCCCGCTTGTGTGTGCGGCTTCCCCGTCCGTTTTTCCCTGTCCTTTTCCCGTTCGCCCAACGCCGCATGCATCTCAAAGCGCTCAAGCTCCACGGTTTCAAATCGTTCGCCGATCCGACAACCTTGCGCTTCGAGCCCGGCGTGACCGCCATCGTCGGTCCCAACGGTTGCGGTAAATCCAATGTCGCCGACTCCATCCGCTGGGTGCTCGGCGAACAGTCCGCCAAGGCCTTGCGCGGCGGTAAGATGCAAGACGTCATCTTCGAGGGCGCCGACACCCGCAAGCCCGCGCAGATGTGCGAGGTTTCGCTGCTGCTGACCGATTGCGAAAAGCAGCTCGGCAGCGAGTTTCACGAGATCGA
>CAMLNJ010000215.1 GCA_946481225.1 uncultured Verrucomicrobiota bacterium
CTTCACCACGGCCAAGACGTCATCGATCGCGCGCGCCGGCGAGAATCGGGAGGGCACCAGCTCCATGCGGCCCGCCTCGATCTTGGAGAGGTCGAGGATGTCATTGATCAGTTGCAGGAGATGCCGCCCGCTCGTCAGCACGTTCGACACATAGCGCGCCTGCTTCGGGTTCAGCGGACCGATGACCTGATCCTCCATGATCTCCGAAAAGCCGATGATCGCGTTGAGCGGCGTGCGCAGCTCGTGGCTCATGTTCGCGAGGAACTGCGATTTCGCCTGGTTCGCCTGCCCCGCCGCCGCCTTTGCCGCCATCAGCTCCGCGTCGGCCCGGTTGTGCTCGGTGTTGTCCCTCGCCACGCAAAACATGATGCCCTCGGCCTGCGACCAAAACGCCGACCACATGATCGGCACGAGCGAGCCGTCGCGACGCCGATAGCGATTCTCGAAATCCCGCACGGAGTTTCCCGCCATGATCGAGACCGCCGCCTCGTTTGTCCGCTCCACGTCCTCGGGATGCACGAGCTCGATGTAGCGCCGGCCGATCAGCTCCTCCGGACGATAGCCCCAGATCCGTTCGCAAGCGTTGCTCATCGTGGCGAAGCGCCCCTCCGCATCGATCATGCAAATGACGTCGAGCGAGTGCTCCATGATCAACCGGTTCGCGCGGCTGGCCTTTTCCAGCTCCTCCCGGCTGCGCCGCGCCTCCGCCTCGGCCGTCTGCACCCGCATGAAATCGCTCGCCATCCGCCGCAAGGAGAAGGCCACCGCGCCGCAGGCCAGCGCCCCGCCTAAGATCACCACCGCGCTCGTGCGCTCGGCCGCCTCGCCCACGCTCTTCGCGCGAGTGCGCAGGGCGGTTTCCTCGCGCTCTTCCATCGCGCGCAACAGCACCCGGATTCGATCCATCAGATCCTTGCCGCGCCCCTTCGCGATCAAGTCCGTGGCGGAAGCCGAACCTTCCTCGCGCCGACTGCGGATCACGTCGCGAACAAAACCCAGCTTTTCCGCCATGAGCCGTTCCACCTCGCCGAGCGCGTCCTGTTCCCTCGGGTTGTCCGCGAGGGCCTTGCGGAGCTCGCCATAGGCGCGAATCGACTCCACCCGCCCCTCCTCATAGGGCGTGAGAAAACGCTCCTCCCCCGTGATCGCGAACCCGCGGCTCGCGGTCTCCGCGTTCAGCAGAGCGGTTTTCAACGAGTCGATATGTCCGAGAACGCGGTGCGTCCGCTCCGCGTGACGGAATGTCGCCACGCTCTGCCGCGCGCTCCACCAGGCCGAGGCCCCCAACAGCACAAAAAGAAGCAAAGCCACGCCGAACACCGCCCAAAATCTCCGTTGGAGGCGCGTTATCATGGGGTCGGGCAAGGAAGTAAGGTAATTTCAAAATCATTGCAACGCCCTATAGCCAAGGTAACCCGGAAAAGATCACGGCTTCGGACAAGAACAGCCCCGCGGTCCGGTTCTTCAGGAAACTCGGCCGGAAGCCGCACCTCTCGAGGAAGAACAGAGCCTCGCTTCGCGCGGGATCGTGAAAAAATTATGATTGCTAGCCGTCTTGGCTCAAAGCGCTTCTAAGATACTGTCCTGCTTCGCAAGCACCCCGCCCCCTGCTCGACAACCACGGCTCCGCCCCGGCCGCCCCAAGCCCCTCCATTCTTCCGCCATGGCCAAGATTCTCCTGATCGAAGACGACGATCATCTGCGTCCGACGCTCGCCCGTTTCCTCGAGAGCCTCGGGCATCAGGTCTTGGAAGCAGCCGATGGAAAACAGGGCGTCGAGATTTTTGCCGACGCCTCGGCGGACCTCGTCGTCACCGACCTGATAATGCCCGAAAAAGAAGGGCTCGAAACGATGACGGCTCTCCGCGCCACAGATCCGACGGTGAAGGTCATCGCGATCTCCGGCCTGACGCCGCGCTCGGCGTTTTATCTCCAGCTCGCGACCAAGCTCGGCGCCGATCTTACCCTGCCCAAGCCATTCACGCTCGAAGCCCTCTCCAAGGCGGTCGACCAAGTGTTGGCCAAGCCACGCGCATAGCCGCTTCTACCTTGTAGGCCCGACCGCTGGTCGGGCTGCCAAGCCACCGGCCTAGCCTACACGCAACAGTCGAGCGAAGCCCGGGAGAAACACCGTTGGTGCGCCATGTCGGAGTCGAACCGACCTCTCATGCTTGGGAAGCACACATAATAGCCGATATACTAATGGCGCGGCAAACGAACGGTTCCAGAGCTAATGCCCGGACCCGCCCGCGCAACTGCGTTTTGCGTCACCGCGTCGATTCTTGAATCGAGCGAGGCGAACGTCCTCCGCCGCCGGGGGCGGTCTCGACTCGGATCCGGGGCTCGAATGCCAACGCCGAGACGAGGCGAACCCGCGCCGCCCTGCGCCGGCACGCGCGCCATCCCCGCGGTCACTTGCTTTTCACGGGAACCCCGAGCTCGACCAAACCGTCGAGCACTTCCACCAGGAGCGGCTCGCCGGCGATCTCCTCCCATTCGCGGTTGGACGAGATTCGCACGAAGGCCTGCGGCTCGACGCGCCGCACGCCCTGCTCGAAAAACACCTTGAGCTGGTCGCGCCACGATAGCGGGTCGAAGACCCGGAAGGGCTCCCCGGCCACCAGATGCCAAAACCACACCCGCTGCGGATACTCCCCCTGCCGGAACACCCGCTGCTCCGCCTCCTCCGCCGCGCGGCCGTCGGGCAACGGCAGCGCCCTGCGCGCGCTTTTCGCCCCGTCCATCACCCACCCCGCCCCGGGCCAACACGACTCGGGCGTGTGCGCCGCCACCGTGCTGACAGAGGTCTTTCCCGCCGGCCACCAAGCCACGTAAACCGTCACCTGCGCGAGCCCCCGGGCATCGCGACGCTCGTAGGTGCGTTCTAAGAGGTGGTCCGTCTGCAAGGCATCGAAATAATAATAAAGATCGTCGCGCGTTCTCACCGTCCATTCCTCGGGGCCCTGCGCCGGCACGAGGCGCGCGAGGTCGGGCGCGTTGTCCCCCTTCGCGCCGCCGCCCTCGGTCCGCGCCGTCACGTAGCCGAACCACGAACCTGCCAAAATCAGACAAACCACCGCCCACGCGCCGGCCACCCAATCGCCGCGCGTGTCCGCCCGTCGATCCAGACTCTCCGGTCCCGATCGCGGCGAGGAAGCCGCCACCAATGCGACTTCGCGTCCCTCGAGCGCGACCGCGATCCAGGCGAGCAAGGCCGTGGTGACGCCGAGCACCGCGAAGCCGAGGCCATCGTGCCAGGCGCCGGCGATGTCGACTCCTCCGCGCGCGAGCAAGGTCAGCGCGAGCGAGCGAAAAAAATTCGTCACCAAGGCGAGCGGCGCCGCCGCAAGCACAAGCACGGCGCGCCGCCCCGCCGAGCGCAGCATCAGCGCCGAGAGCACGAGCCCCGCGAGCACGCACGAGACGAGGCTGCGCACCCCGCTGCAGGCCTCCTCCACTCCCACCGAGGTGACGCCGAGGTGGATCACGTTGCCCGCGCGCATCGCCGGAATGCCGAAGAGCCGCAAGGTCTCGACCACCCCTCCCGTTATGAGCTCCTGAAGCGAAACCGTCAGACGCGCGTAGGTCGCCGGCGGCAAGGGCGCGCTGAGCAGGACCACGGCCGGGATCACCAACGCCGGCCAGCCGGGCCTTATCCAACGAACCCCTCGCCCCGCCGCCAGCGTCCCGGCGAGGACCGCCGCCGAAGCCGCCACGAACGAAAGAAGAAAAAGCGCGGGCACTGACGACCACCCCATCGCCACCGCGTAGACGGTGGCGAAGAGCGCCGAGACGAGCATCACCGGGCCGACAAGGCCGACAATCACCGCCTGCGCGCCGCGTCCGAGCCCGCGCGGCGGCGCCGACGCGGAATCCTCGAGCGCGCGCCGCCACAGGAGAAAGACAACCGGAAGGGCGAAGAACCCATGCGACAGATCGGGATTGGTCCGCCACTCGGGCCAGAGCCGCGCGGCCCAGACCAGGAGACCGAGCGCCGCGAGCGCGCAGGCCTCTCCCGCCAGCCGCTCCGCCCGCGACCAAGCCCGCGCCTTGGCGAGCCAGTGTCGGGCTTGTCCGAAAAGATCCATGCGTTTCGAGAGCGCCGACTATTCGCCGCGCGCCCCCCGAGGCAACCAGTCATGGAACCGGAGGCCGTGGGGAAGATTTCGCACGCCGGGCGGCGATGCGACGCCACAACCGCACGAAGCAGTAAACCACGGTCGCCATGACAAGCCAGGGGAGCTCGATCACAAGAATCCACGACACCCACGTTTTCAGCGGCGCGAGGTCATCGATATACCAACCCATAGCGGCCAACGCGAGCGTGCCCGCGACCACCAGGACCACGATCAGGCGAAAGAGCCCCTCCTGATAACGCGGATCTTCCTCCCACATGCGCCCGATCTATCGGCCCGGGGCCGGCCGATCAACGAACAATCTCCGGTCTCAACGGCGGGCGAGGACGAAGCGCGGGCGACCGCTGAGATCAGCGCGCGCGTCGCTCTCGCGCAACCCCGCGGCGGCGAGCGCGGCAAGAAGCGCCGCGTGCTGGGCCACGCCGGTCTCCAGCGCGAGCAGGCCTCCCGGCGCGAGTCGCGGCGCGGCGCCGGCGATGATTTTTTTCAAATCACTCAGGCCGGCGTCGGGCGCGACGAGCGCGGAGCGCGGATCATGCACGCGCACCTCGGGCTCGGCCTCGGCCACCTCGGCGTCGGTCAGATAAGGCGGATTGCTCACGATCACGTCGAAAACCGCGTCGGCGGGCAGGGCGGAAAACCAGTCCGACTTCAAAAACGCGACGCGCTCGGCGAGCCCGGTCGCGGCGGCGTTTTCGCGCGCGAGGGCGAGAGCCTCGTCGCTCGCGTCGACGGCGGTCACCCGCGCGGCGGGCCAGGCCTTGGCGAGCGCGAGAGCGAGCGCGCCGGTGCCGGTGCCAAGATCGAGCACGCGAGGCGCCGCGCCCTCGGAGGGCTTGGCGCGTTCGAGAACGAGTTCGAGCAGCTCCTCGGTCTCGGGACGCGGCACGAGGGCGCGCCTGTCGCTTTTCAGAACGAGGCCGCCCCACTCCACCGTGCCGAGGATGTGTTGGAGCGGCTCGCGCTGGGCGCGGCGCTTCACGAGCGGGCGGATTTTGTCCAGTTCGGGCTCGGTGAGCAGACGCTCGAACTGGATGTAGAGCTGCATGCGCTTCAGCCCGAGCGCGTGACCGACGATCTGCTCGGCGTTGAGACGCGGCGACTCCACGCCCTTCGAGGCGAAGAAGTCGGTCGTCTTGGTGATGATCTCGAGCAGCGACAGCATGATGGTCAGAAGGGACTAACCACGAACCACACGAAATACACGAAAACCCGAGCACTGCATGGCTTCCTTTCGTGTATTTCGTGCCTTTCGTGGTTCTAAATCTCAGTCCTCGTCGTCGTCGCCCGAGGCGGCACGTTTCATGTCGTAGGGCTGGCCGGTCAGCTCGGCCAACTTGCGCTCGAGGTCGGCTTTTTGCATCGCCTCGATCACCGACTCGATCGCGCCTTCCACCACCTGCGGGGGGCTGTAGAGCGTGAGGCCGATCCGGTGGTCGGTGAGCCGGTTCTGCGGAAAGTTGTAGGTGCGGATGCGCTCGCTGCGGTCGCCGGTGCCGATCTGGCCCTTGCGCTGCGCGGCGTATTTCGCGGCCTCGTCATCCTGCTTTTTCTGGAGCAGGCGCGCCCGAAGCACGGCCATGGCGCTGGCCTTGTTTTTTATCTGCGAGCGACCATCGGCGCAGAAGACCATCAGCCCGGTCGGCTTGTGGATGATGCGCACCGCCGAGTCGGTGGTGTTCACGCCCTGGCCGCCCGGACCGCTGGCGCGTTGCACGGTGATTTCGAGATCCTGCGGGTCGATCTGCACGTCGACCTCCTCGGCCTCGGGCAGCACCGCGACGGTGA
>CAMLNJ010000216.1 GCA_946481225.1 uncultured Verrucomicrobiota bacterium
GCCACGTCCGCGTCCGCGACGATCAGCATCGAGGTGCGCAACGTTCCCGACGCCCCGATCGCCCAAGGCCGCACGTTGACCCTCGCCGAGGACACTCCGGTCGAGTTCACGCTTGAGGCCACCGATCCCGAGGGAGATGCGCTCACCTATGTGATCACGGTTCCGCCCGCCTCGGGCATGCTGAGCTACAAGGACGGCCGCCCGATGCCGCAGGCGCCCGAGGCGCTGCCCGGCCCCGGCGTCCTCGTCTACACGCCCGACGCCGATTTCCACGGCGCCGACCCCTTCACCTTCGTCGCCCGCGACGCCACGCAGGAGTCGGCTCCGGCCGTCGTGAATCTGGTCGTCACCCCGGTCAACGATGTCCCTCGCGCCCTCGCGCAATCGCTCTCCACCCCCGAGGACACGCCGCTGCCGCTCACGCTCGCCGGCTCCGACGCGGATGGCGACGCGCTCTCCTGCGTCCTCACCACGCTACCCGCACACGGCACGCTCACCTTCGCCGACGGCGCGCCGGTTCCGGCTTCCGGTTCGTTCCCCGCGCCCGCCGCGCTGCTCTACACGCCCGAGGCGAACTATCACGGCCCCGACGCCTTTGCCTTCACCGCGACCGATCCTTCCGGCGCGGTTTCCGCGCCCGAGCTCGTCGCGCTCGCCATCACGCTTGTCAACGACACGCCGACCGCCCACGCGGCCGCCTACGCCGTCAGTGAACGCCAGACGCTTCCGCTCGTGCTAAGCGCCACCGACATCGATGGCGACCCGCTCGCCTATGCGCTCACCTCCGTGCCGGCCGGAGGCGCGCTCACGCTCGCCGACGGCGCCCCGTTGCCCCCTCTTGGCTCCGTGCTCCCCGCTCCCGGTTCCTTGCTCTACACGCCTCCGGCCAACACCGACACGACAGTAGAGTTCACCTTCACCGCGACCGATCCCTCCGGCGCCACCTCCGCGCCCGCCACGATCAGCATCGAGGTGCGCAACGTCCCCGACGCGCCGCTCGCCCAGGCCCGCACGCTGACCCTCGCCGAGGACACCGCGGTCGAGTTCACGCTCGAGGCCACCGATCCCGAGGGTGACGCGCTCACCTGCGTCATTCTCGTGCCCCCCGCCTACGGCATGTTGAGTCTCGCCGACGGTTCGCCCTTGCCTCCGATTGGCTCCGCGCTCCCGGCTCCCGGCGTTCCGCTCCGCTACACGCCCGACGCAAATTTCCACGGCGCCGACACGTTTACTTTCGTCGCTCGCGACGCCTCGCTCGAATCCGTTCCCGCCGCCGTGAACCTCGTCGTCACGCCGGTCAACGACGTCCCGCGCGCCCTCGCGCAGTCGCTCGCCACCCCGGAGGACACCGCGCTCCCGATCACGCTTTCCGGCGTGGACGATGACGGCGACGCGCTCCTGCTCGCTCTCGCGAGCGTCCCCGCGCACGGCGCTCTGACCTACGCCGACGGCTCGCCGCTCCCCGCGCTTGGCTCCGCGCTTCCCGCCCCCGGATCCCCGCTCCGCTATACGCCCGACGCCGATTACCACGGCGACGACAGCTTCACCTTCACCGCCGTCGATCCCTCCGGCGCGGTCTCCGCGCCCGCCGCAGTCTCCATCGACGTCACCCCGCGCAATGACGCCCCCGTCGCGGAGCCGCTTCCTCCGCAGACGATCACCGAAGACGCGTCGCTCGAACTCACGCTCCGAGGCGCGGATCTGGACGGAGACGCGCTTGTCGTTTGCATGGTCACGCCACCTGCGCATGGGATGCTTGCTCTCTTGGGCGGCGGCGCCTTCCCGGCATCGGGCGTTTCCTTGTCCGCGTCGGGGCTCCCGGTTCGTTATACGCCCGAGGCGAATTACAACGGGTCGGACTCGGTCACTTTTGTCATGGTTGATCCGTCGGGGGCCGAGTCCGCGCCGGTCACTCTTCCGATTACGACGACCCCTGTGAACGATGCGCCGTCCTTCAATGCCGCCAACCCTCCCGCCGTCACCCACGCCGACGGTGGCTTGATCGAGATCCCGGCATGGGCCGCCTGGTCCGCCGGCCCCGCGAACGAGTCCGCCCAGACCGTTGCCTTCATCGTCTCGGGAATTTCCGACTCGGAGCTGTTTGCCGTGCCTCCGTCCGTCGATGCCTCCGGCACGCTGCGCTTCACGCTCGCCCCGGCCATCCAGGGAGAGAGCCGTTTCACCGTTGTCATGCGCGACGACGGCGGCACCGCCCAAGGCGGGGTCGACACCTCTGTCCCGCGCGAATTCCGTCTCGTCGTCGCTCCTCCCGCGCGCTCCAAGCGCTGGACGACGACCGCCGACTTTCTCGAGGCCGAGGTTTTCAACGTCGCCGCCGCTCACGATACCGCCTTTCTGGCCACCGATACCCGGGCTTTCAATTTTCTCTGGGTGCCGCTTTCTTCCAAGGGGACCATCGTTCGCATCGATGCCGATACGGGGCGTGTTTTGGGCGAGTATGCCACCGCGCCCGCCAACCAAGGGAAAAATCCTTCCCGGACGGCCGTCGCATACGACGGCTCCGTATGGGTGGGTAATCGCAGCGACAACACCGTCACTCACGTTCGCGTCGCTTCGCCTTCGGAGGCGTCTTCGCTCAACACCTCCCGCGGCCTCGGGGACGTTCTCCCCTGGACCAACGCCGGGGGCGCCGACCAAAACGGCGGCGTCAGCACCGCCGCCGACGATCTCATCACCCACTACGTTTGCGTGCGCAGCAGCGGCGTGCGCCACCTCTCTATCGCCCGTGATGGCGACCTCTGGGTCGGCGGCACCGGCTATCGGGTGTGGGATCTCCTCGACGGTGAAACCGGCGCGATCATCCGGCAGGAGCCCTCCGTGGGCCTCGGCGGTTACGGAGGATTGATCGACGCCAACGACATCCTCTGGTCCACGCGCCCTTTGATGCGTTGGGACACGAAGCTTCCCATCAAAGCCCCCGGCGCCGTCACCGCCTACAACATCGACTCCTATGGCACCGCCCTCGATCCTTGGGGCAATGTCTGGGTCGCCCAACTCTACGGCGGCACCGTCGCCAAATTTGCTCCCGATGGAAAGCTCCTCGGCCGCTTCAAACATGGCTCCGGCAGCGCCCAAGGTGTGGTCGTGGATCACGGCGGAGACGTCTGGGTCGCCCACTCCCTGCTTGGCTCCTATACGGTTGGGCGCCTCAAAAACGACGGCACCTATGTGGGCAAGGTAAACGTCGGCGCCAATCCCACCGGCGTCGCCGTCGACGCCAAGGGCCGCGTCTGGGCCATGCTTTACGGCGGCGTCGCGAAACGCATCGATCCCTCCGCCGGCCCCCTCGGCGCAGACGGCGCCACCCCCGTCGGCGAAGTCGACCTCCAGACCGATTATCTGGGCGGCAACATCTACGCCTACGCCGACATGTCCGGCACCAACATCGTCGCCGATCCCGGCCGCGGCGTCTGGTCCGCCGTCTTCGACAGCGGCCTTCGCCGCGCGCTCTGGGCCCCCGCCGCCTGGTCGGTCCAGACCTGCAACGGCTCCGCCCTCGACATCACCGTCGCCTTGAGCGAAGACGGCGTCACTTTCGGCGCGCCGCAGCTTCTCGCCCTTGGTGGCTCCGCCATCGCCGGCCAAGGCCGTTACCTCCGCGTCGAGGCCGAGTTTCTCCGCGCCCCCACCGGTGAGAGCCCGGTCCTCGACTACATCGAGGTCGGCACTCTTGGCTACGAGCCGCCCGATTTCGTTCCCGATTTCCATGTCACCGCCGGCGATGACATCGTCGCCAACTGGCCCGACACCTACGCCCTCCGCGGTGGCATCTGCAGCAACGGCCTCCCCGTCAATCAGTCCGCCACCTACCGATGGGAACAGATCTCCGGCCCCGGCATCCTCACCATCGCCGAGCCCGACAAGCTCCAGACCCAGGCCACCGCCTCCATCGACGGCGACTATGTCGTCCGCCTCACCGTCGCCTACGAGGGCGTCACCTACGAGGACACCCTCGCCGTCCGCCTCACGCCCTTCAACCGCGCGCCGTGGGTGGACACCGGCCGCAGCATTTACGTCGCCGACGCGTCGGGTGCCGCTCGCCTTGAGGGCAATGCGCGCGATGAGGGGCTTCCCCTCGGCTCCAGCATGAGCGTCTCCTGGCGTCAGGTCCACGGCCCCGGCACCCTCCTCTTCCTCGATCCCGCCAACCCCGTGACCGACGTGGTCGCAGACCAGCCCGGCATCTACGTCGTCGAGATCACCGCCACCGATTCCGAACTTTCTCGCTCCGAGCGTTGCGAGCTTCGCTACAACCTCCCCTGCCGTATCAATCTCTATGGCGCCCTCTCCGCTTGGTGGCCTGCCAACGGCACCGGCGTCGATTGGGTGCGCGGCAACATCGCGGAGCCTCGCTCCGGCGCGACTTACGCCGCCGGTGCCGTCGCGATGGGCTTCCAACTCGGCTCTGGCTCCAGCCACGTCCGCGTGGGCGCGCACCAGAGCATCGACGTCGGCGTTTTCGCCCAAGGCTTCTCGCTCGAGCTATGGATGAACCCCACCTCCATCACCGGCGTCGAGCGCCGCTTGCTCACCTGGATGGAAGGCAGCACCCCTCGCCTCTCGCTCAACCACAATGGTGCCACCGGCGTGCTCACCTTGGTTGCCTCCGGCCAGAGCTTCTCCGTCGGCGGCTTCCCCGCCAACCAGGGCTGGCGTCACGTCGTCGTGGCCTTCGACGCCGAGCAACGCCGCCTGCGGATCTTCAACAACGGCCAGCCCGCGTTTGACCAGGCGGTGGCCGAGGCCACCCTTTTCGTCACTTCGGGTGAGCTGCTGATTGGCGGATCGCCCAACGAGGACGCCAGCCGCCGCTTTGTTGGCGGCATCGACGAGGTGAGCCTCTATCTCCGTCCGCTCACCGCCTTCGAAGCCTTCACCCTCCATGCTTCCGGCCCTGCCGGAAAATGCCCGCCCGACACGACAATCCCGGAGGTGTCGGCCGGCCCCGATCAGGGAATTCCCGCCTTTCCTGGTTCGGTCAAGCTGCTCGGCCAGGTGACCGACGATGGCGAACCGTGGCCGCGGCCGGCGATTCAGTGGACTCAGCTTGTCGGCGATTCCGCGATCATCGAGAAGCCGTCGGAGGCGCAGACCGATGTCCGGCTGGAGGAGCAGGGCATCCATACTTTCAAAATCACCGCCACCGACGGCCTCGCGATGGCCGAGGACACGGTCGAAGTCCGGGTGGGCCCTGGTTCCGCGAGCGAGAACCCCTCGGGTCTTGTGGCGTGGTGGCCTGGCAACGGGACGACGGAGGAGAAGGTGACGGGGAGGCTGGAGTCGGCGGTGAACGCGACCTATGCGGCGGGCAAAGTGGGGAGCGCGTGGACATTTGACGGCGGAAACCGGCACGTGGTGGTGACGGGACACCCGGAGCAGACGAACCTGGGCGTGTTCGCGGCGGGCTTCACGATGGAGTTCTGGCTCTACGACAACGAGACGAGCGACGGGAATTGGCGGCGGGCCTTGAGCTGGACGAGCGGGACGACCGAGCAGACCAGCGTGCAGGTGAGCGGATACTATGACGCAATCCGGCTGCAGACGCCGTCGGGCGTCTACTGGGAGATAGGGCGTCCGGACCGGCAGTGGACGCACTACGCCTGCACGTATGACCGGACGGGCGCGCGAGTGCGGCTCTACCGCAACGGAGCCCTGCAAAAGGACGAGGCGGTTGCGGGCAATCCCTTCACCACTTCGGGGGAACTCTACTTCGGAGGTGCGCCGCATCTTGCGTCGTCCAGCCGCCTCAACGGCCTGCTCGACGAGGCGAGTTTCTATGATCGCGCGCTGAGCGCGGCGGAAATCGCGGACCTCTACGCGGCGGGAGCGTCGGGCAAGCTGCCCTTGGACGAGAACC
>CAMLNJ010000217.1 GCA_946481225.1 uncultured Verrucomicrobiota bacterium
CTGGCGAACCGCATCATCGAGGACGCCTATTACTCCGGCACCTCCGACATCCACGTCGAACCTTGGGAAAAAGAAATCGTGGTGCGCTACCGCATCGACGGCGTCTGCCAGGAAAAGCTTCGTCTCCCGCACAAGGTCGGCCCGGCCCTCACCGCGCGCCTCAAGATCATGTGCAACCTCGACATCGCCGAGCGGCGCCTCCCGCAGGACGGACGCATCGTCTTCAAGCAATTCACGAAAAAGGGCATCGACGTCGACCTGCGTGTCTCCACCGCGCCGCTCAATTACGGCGAAGGCGTCGTCATGCGTATCCTCGACAAGCAGAAGTCGACGCTGCCGCTCACCGCGCTGGGCTTCTCCGAGGAGAACCTGGCCAGATACCGCGAGTGCATCCGCCAGCCCTACGGCATGATCCTCCACTGCGGGCCGACGGGCTCCGGCAAGTCGATGACGCTCTACTCCGCGCTCGGCGAGATCAACGCCCCCGACATCGTCATCCGCACCGCCGAGGATCCCATCGAATACACCCTGCCGGGCATCAACCAGATGCAGATGCACCGGCAGATCGGGCTCACCTTCGCGAGCGCGCTCCGCGCCTACCTCCGCCAAGACCCCGACATCATCCTGGTGGGCGAAATCCGCGACAAGGAGACCGCCGGCATCGCCGTCGAAGCCGCGCTCACCGGTCACTTGCTCATCTCCACGCTGCACACCAACGACGCCCCGAGCACCGTGGCCCGTCTCACCGACATGGGCATCGAGCCCTTCATGATCAGCTCCTCGCTGCTCTGCGTGTGCGCCCAGCGCCTCATGCGCCGCGTGTGCAAAACCTGCAAGATCGCGCACGAGCCGCAGGGGCGCGAAAAGGAGTTGCTCGAAAGCGCGATCGGCTGGTCCGGCCCGATTTTCAAAGCCAGCCCCAAGGGGTGTCCGAAGTGCAACGGCACCGGCTACAAGGGCCGCGTCGGCATCCATGAGCTCATGGTCACCAACGGCGAACTCATCGAAGGCATCAACAAGGGCCTCGAATCGGCCGAGTTGAAGAAGATCGCGATGCGCGGCGGCATGAAAACCCTCCACCAAGACAGCATGCTCAAAGTGAAGGAGGGTCTCACGACCATCGAGGAGGCGCTAGCCACGGTGCCTCCCGATTTGAGATAACACCCACACCCGTCTTTGGGGCTTGAGATCGGTGCGCGGGTGGATGGATCCGCCCGCGGATCGGCCGGCCGCTCAACGCGGCAGCGCGTATGGAGATGGAGGCGTGCGCAGGGAGGCGCGCGCCCACCTTTAGGGGCGAGTTTCAGCCTCAAAACGCAGATCAAACCGGCCACGGATTCCACAGATTGGCACGGATCGAGACAGACGCGGAATAGACGAGAGGTGAGATCTTCTTTCCGATCAGTTTTCCCATTTGACCCGATGTAGTCGGCTCGGGCGGGACGGTTCAGCCGTTGGCGGCCGGAGGCTCGATTCCGCCGCCGCCATCGGGTTTCCGGCGTAGCTTTAGCACGACATCCTCGCTGTTGATCGGCATGGGCGGGGCGGTCTCACGCCCGGTGAGGGAGACGGGCTCGTCGGCGGGCTTGAGCGTCGGCGTCGTTGGCGCTCCGCCGGATCCCGCGAGGGGACCGCGCGACGGTTCGGTTGGATCGGCGGGCTGAAGCGGAGAGACGGCCGGAGGCGGAGTGGCGGGCGAAGGCGGAGTGCTGCGCGCGCCCGGCCGCAACGAGAGGCTGGGCCGCTCCGGCGTCGGCTCTTCGGGCGCCAAGGGCGTTTCGGGAACTTTGGGCGCTGGGGTGTCGCGTCTGCGTTTTTCGGCTTCCGAAAGGACGATCTCCACTTCGGGCTTTCGGGTGTAGGCGATCTTTTTGGACGCGGCCTCGGGGGCGTCGGCTTCGATTTTGCGCAACGAAGGATGAACGAATTTTTTCCCGCGGACAGACTTCAGGCGAGCATCCTTCTGGCGGTCGTAGGCGGCGAGCAGCAGCGACTGCACGCCGAGGAGGCCCAAGCCGAGGAGCGCCCATTCTTGGATGCGGCTGTTGGTCCAAAGGATATCCCAAGGCCCGTCATTTTTCTCGGCAAAGACGAAGGGCACGGTTGGCTTCGCGTGGCTGGGAGCGGCCTCGGCCTGGGCCCGGGGGCGGATTTGGACGCCGGGCCCCGGAGGGCCCATCCATTTGTCGACCATCTCGTCAAAGAGCCGCGTGTCCTCGATTTTCACGGGGCTGCCATCCTCCGCCGCGCGCAGACGCAGGCTGTTTGCCACCGGCCGCATCGAATAGTCGACCAGATCGGTCGCGAGGTCTCGCGTTAGAAAACGGATTTGCCGGGTCTCTCCGTCCTTCAGCTCTTGGTCGGTTTCGAGGAGCACCTCGTATTGGGGCTCCAGCTTCGCGGTGTAGCTGCGGATTTGTTTGATCGGCGGGGTCGTCCATCGCTCGGCGTTGTAGCGCTTGCCGATCACCACGGTCGCCTCGCGGCCTTGGTCATGGAAGAAGCGGGCGCATTGCCAGCTGTTCCAGCCCACCATGCCGATCAAAGCGCCCAGGCCGACGCCAAGGAGAAGGAGAATGAGGCGTTTCATGCGAAGAAGGAGAGGAGTAGGGGAGGCCGCCGTGCCGGCGACCAAAGGAGCAAGCCTTTAAGCTGATGGCGTCTGCGGCCGTCAACCGGCGCTTTGCGCGGGAGCGGCGCCGCCGCCCGCGGAAAAACGTCGCTCCCCGGCGCTCTTTTCGGATTTTCCTCACCGTCACGCCGCCCATGACCCGCGACTCGTCCGACTCCACCCCATCCCGCTCGCCCGCCGATTTCGAAGGCGATGACGAGGCGCTGCTCGCGCCTGCCCCCGCGCCGGGCGGAGGGCGTCAGTTGCCGCCGCCGGTGCCGCCGGCCGAGCGCAAGCGCCCTTGGGTGCAGTTGAAATACTTCACCTTTCAGCCCGCGATTTTCCCGCGGCTCCTTGGCGAAGCATCCCCGGATGCCCGTCCCGGGGATTTGGTCAACGTCTACGACAAGGGCGGCCAGCCGCTCGGCATCGGCCTCTACAACCCGCGCGCCAAGATGGTGCTTCGCGTGGTCGCGCACGGGGCCGACGCCCAGCTTGGCGAGGCTTATTTCGAAACCGCCATCCGTCGCGCCGTGGCGCTCCGGCGGGAGCTGTTCCGCCTCGATGAGACGACCGACGCCTACCGGCTGATCAACTCCGACGGAGACGGCCTTTCCGGCCTGATCGTCGACCGTTACGCCGACACGCTTCTCTGCGAGGTGACGAGCTTCGGGATGGCGCGCCGTCTGCCCGGGTGGCTGCCGCTGATCCACGAGCTGGCCGGCACGAAGTTCGCCCGCGTCCACGTCGACCACGACCTCGGCTCGCTCGAGGGCATCAAGCCAAGCTGGTTCAACGAAACCAACGCCGCCGCGCCCGACAAAGTGAAGATCCGCGAGCACGGCGTGCGCTACGAGGTGGACTTCGCCGAGGGGCACAAGACCGGCTTTTTCTGCGACCAGCGGGAAAACCGCCGCATGATCGCGAAGTTCACCAAGGGCGCGCGCATGCTCGACCTCTGTTGCTACAGCGCCGGCTTTTCGATCAACGCCAAGGTCAACGGCGGCGCCGAGGAGGTGACCGCGGTCGACCTCGACGAGGCCGCGGTGGCGATGGCGAAGCGCAACGCCAACCTGAACCAGGCGCGTATCAAGTTTGTTCATACGGACGCCTTCGCCTACGCGCGCCAGATGGCGACCAACGGCGAAAAGTGGGACCTCGTGGTGCTCGATCCGCCGAAGCTGATTTTCACCCGCGAGGCCGCGGGCAACGCCGAGGGCCGGCGCAAATACGAGGACCTGAACCAGCTCGCGCTCTCGCTGGTGAAGCCGGGCGGCATCTTCGTCACCTGCTCCTGCTCGGGGTTGCTGAGCTGGGAGGACTTCGAGGAGCACGTGATCAAGGCGGCGCACCGCCTGAACCGCCGCTTGCAGTTCCTCGACCGCACGGGGGCCGGCGCCGATCACCCGATCTACTCGAACTGCCTCGAAAGCCGCTACCTCAAGCTCCTCTGGGCGCGGGTATGGTGAGCCGATCGAATCGATCCGGGTCTAACCGCGGGTGACGCGGATCGGCGCGATAATTTAGAACCACGGATATCATGCCGATCACGCTTTCCTTTTGGACTTTGGCGTGGACCGGCCCGGTGTAGGCCAGACCGCTGGTCTGGCTGCCTGGCTCCAGGCTTTTCAAGCAGCCCGACCGGTCGGGCCTACATCCTACCTGCATGGATACCAAACCTTCCGCACCACGCGCATCCGCGCCATCCGCGGTTAAAAAAAATCCGCGGTATGGCGGTCGGTGGGATTGAAGCTCAGGCGCCGACCTTGAAGAGGGCGACGTCGCCGTCGCGGAAGACGTATTCCTTGCCTTCGAGGCGGTATTTGCCGGCTTCGCGCGCGGCGGCCGTGCTGCCGAGGCGGATCAGGTCCTCGTAGGAGACGACCTCGGCCTTGATGAAGTTTTTCTCGAAATCGGTATGGATCACGCCTGCGGCTTGGGGCGCCTTCCAGCCTTTCTTGATCGTCCAGCAGCGCACCTCTTTTTCGCCGGCGGTGAAGTAGGTCTGCAGGCCGAGCAGGGAGTAGCTCTCGCGGATGAGATTCGAGACGCCGGAATCGGTGACGCCGAGGTCCTTGAGGAACTCTTTCGCCTCCTCGGGCGAGAGGTCGATGAGCTCGGCCTCGATGCGGGCGCTGATCGGCACGTAGGCGGCGTCGTGGTGGGCCTTCACGAAAGCGGCGACTTTTTGCACGAAGGGGTTGGCCTCGGCGTTGGCGAGATCGCCCTCGGCGACGTTGCAGGCGTAGAGGACGGGTTTGGCGGATAGGAGCTGGAAGAACTGGAGGAGCTTCTTCTCGTCGTCGCTGCACTCGAGGATGTTGGCGGGTTTGCCGGCGTTGAGGTGGGGGATGAGTTTCTCGAGGATGGCGAGTTCGGCCTGGGCGTCCTTGTCGCCGGATTTGGCGAGCTTTTGCGTCTTGGCGACGCGCTTTTCGACGGCCTCGAGGTCGGCGAGCACGAGCTCGGTGGTGATGACCTCGATGTCGCGCACGGGATCGACGCTGCCCATGGTGTGGATCACGTCGGGGTCCTCGAAGCAGCGCACGACGTGCACGATCGCGTCGGTCTCGCGGATGTTGGCGAGGAACTGGTTGCCGAGGCCTTCGCCCTTGCTGGCGCCGGCGACGAGGCCGGCGATGTCGACGAACTCGATCACGGCGGGAATGACGACCTTCGTTTTGGCGATGTCCTTCAGGACGTAGGCGCGGTCGTCGGGCACGGTGACGACGCCGACGTTCGGGTCGATGGTGCAGAACGGATAGTTCGCGGCCTCGGCTTTGCGGGAGCGGGTGAGGGCGTTGAAGAGGGTGGACTTGCCCACGTTGGGGAGACCGACGATTCCGGCTTTCATAAACGGTCAGGTTCCGCGCTCGGCGGCGGGAGGGTCAAGGATTGTCTCGGCCTGGCTTCGCGATCCTGCGAGGGAGCGGCCCCTGACATGGGGCCGTGGGGGCGTCAGCTTGCGGTCGAGGACTCGCGCCTGCCGCGGGTTCTGTCGCCACTGGTTTGTTTATGGGCGATATCTCGCGTCTTGGTCTTGGCCCGAGACCTCGCCCGGGGATTTGCGTTTGCCGGGGCCGGAGCAGGACTTCACGGTGCCCGATTTCCATGAGCGATAACGTGCCCGACATTTCCCACGACCAACATGCCGTGCGACGCCAGAAGCTGGCCGAGCTCCGCGCCGCGGGCTTCGACCCTTTTCGCGCCAACGTCGCGACCACGCACTTTTCGCAGGACGCCAAAGCGCTCTACGTCGACGGTCA
>CAMLNJ010000218.1 GCA_946481225.1 uncultured Verrucomicrobiota bacterium
AGACCTTCGTCATTCCCGAGTCCGTCATCCGCGACGAATCGGCCGTCGTGCCCGGCCTCGACGGGCAAAAGATGAGCAAGAGCTACGGCAACACCCTCGAACTTTTCGGCGACGAGAAGGCCACGAGGAAAAAAATCATGGGCATCCCGATGGATTCGCGCACGCCCGCCGAGCCCAAGCCCGACGCCGACCAGAACATCGCGATCCGCCTGCTCAAGGTCGTCGCCGAGCCCGCCTACGCTCAGGATATCGAGAATCGCCTCCGTGCCGGCGGTCTTGGTTACGGCGACCTCAAGAAAGCCCTTTTCGAGCAGGTCTGGAACCATTTCGCCGCCGCGCGGACCCGTCGTGCCGAACTGGTCGCCGACGCCGGCTACGTCGACCAGGTCCTCCACGAGGGAGCCGAGCGCGCCCGCGCCATAGCAGGTCCCGTGCTCGAGCGCGCGCGCAAGGCCTGCGGACTTCGTTAAAGGGTCCGAGAAGCCCGACCGCACGAACGTATCGGGGCAGGACCGGGACGGGGCGGGGGACGGAAGGGGCGAAGCGGGGCGCCGTCGCGATTTGATCAGGTGCCTGCGCGGGCTCGGACGGGGGCGTGGGACGGGGCTCCGGGGCGGGGGCGCGGCCCGGCGTTGTTGTCGCCCGAAACCGGCGTTTCCGGCAATTCATAGGCAGGCGTCTAGGGTGAAATTCCGGTAGCGGACCTCGGGTTAATTGCGTAAGCTGTTCGTGAATTCATTCCCTGGGGTTTATGCAAAATCTTCTCTTGTTCACCGCCGCGCTGTTCCTCATCTGCTGGCCGACCGCGTGGTTGTGTCGAGGGAAGGTGCGTTTGCTCCCGATCGCCAACTTGATGGAGAATCCTTCCTTGATCGGCAGTTGGTTCGGATCGGTGGCGTGGTGGAATTTGGCTCGGGCTTGGATGGGCGTCTGGTTGCTGCGCCATGTGGAGGCCGAGGTTTTGGGGCCGGCATCGCGCGCCTATCTGATCGTTGGCTATAACGGACTCGTTCAAATCGCCGGACTGGCGATGCAGATGCTCTTTTACCGGCCGCGGGATACGGAGGTGCCTGTCCCGATCTCTTATGCCTGCGGCATCTTGCTGGCGGTTTTGTCGCCGACGATCGCGCTTCCCGCCGTGGCTTTTGGCGCGGTGGCCAGCATCGGGGCGCGGAGCTTGGCGGTCGGATGGGCGAGCACCGGCCTGTTTGTCGCGGTTTTGGGCTTTATCTTGGCGGTATCCAAAATCCAACTCGCCAAATTTGGACTGTTTTTCGCGTTTCCCCTCGCTTGGATCGTCGGATCGAACCGGCAGTTCGTCCTGCCGGTCGTGCGGAGCGCCGCCGATTCCGCCCTTCGTCCCGCCTTTGCCTCGCGGTTGCGTTGACGGTTACGCGGGGCCGGTTCTGCCGATAAGCTGGCGGTTTGCCGGAGGGGGGGGATCGGCTCCGGCCGGTCCGTGCGTCGAGACATCGGGAATGGCCGATCCGGAGATCAGCCTTCCATGCCGGTGCCCGCATTTCGTTTCGCTACTCCACCGCGGCGGAGGCGGCCTCGACCTCGGCCAAGACTTTCTTGGCTCCGTCCATTCGTTCGTTGAGCTGCATCTCCGCGGCGCCGTCGAGCAGCTTGCGTTGCGCGTCGATCGCCTTGACCAGGTGCTCCCGTGAACCGGCGCTGAGCTTTGCAGTCGACAGCGTCGCCTGCACCTCGTCGAGCGTCTGAGCGTTCGCGGCGGTCGAGATTTTCATTCCGAGCTGATACACGAGGGGGCGACCTTGCAGCTCCTCCTTTTGCCCCGAGCCGCATCCGCACAAGGCCAAGGCCAGCAAGGCGACCGGAAGAAAGGCTTTTTTCATGGTGCGAACAGGCAAGGGCCTGTGCCGCGGGCGGTCAATCGCCGGCACCGGCCCGGGCAAAGCGCGAAAGGCTGGAGGATTCCCCGTCCGGCCGCCCATCCGGTGCGTGCCTGGTATATGGCTCTATGGCTTCGCGGCCGACGGGCGCCTATTGTTCCCCCTCTCGGTCTCCCGTCGGCTGGCCCGCAACCTTCGCCGAAAGAATGCGAAAGCCCGATGCCAGAGAAAGCCACCATCGAACGGGCGCGCCGTGATGCGCGCGAAGGCAAGTCCGCGGCACCCATGCGGGGGAATTTGTCCGCGACGTGATGCGCCGTATTCGCGTGTTTTCGTGGCCCCATCCAAGGGCGGATTCCTATTCGGTCAGCGGCCGGCGCCTTGATTGTCGCTCCCTGCGCGCGGTGCTTTAGTTAGCCATGAAAACGAATAAGACGCTGTTACTGATGGCCGCGACGCTTGCCGGCGTCGCGTCGCCGATGATCGCGGCGGAGCGGGTGGTCGAGGCATCCGAACTTCCGCCTTCGGCCAGGAAAGCCTTTGACGATTCCGTCCGCGGCGAGACGGTCAAAAAGATCGCCGTGCGGAATGCCGGCGGCCGCGTGGTCTACGACGTGGAACTGGAGCGCGACAAGGCGCCAAACCAGCGCCTGCGCATCGCGGAGGACGGGACGATTCTCGGCGACACGCGAAAGGTTCTCCCGCCGGGGGACGGCGCCGCCCCCGCCCCCGCGGTGTATCCCGGATACCCTCCCGGTTACGGCTATGAGCCTTACCAAGTGCCCGTGTTGCCACGATTGAGACTCGAGGATCTGCCGCAAGTGGTGCAGGAAACCATTCGCCGCGAGGCCGCCGAACGCCAGATCGCCGCGATCCGCGAGGATACCGTCGATGGGCGCAAGGCCTACGTCGCGGAGTTTCGCGAGGCCGGGCGCAACCCCCGGGTCCATGTCGCCGAGGATGGAGATATTTTGCGGCCCACCGAAAAACCGCCCGCCTTGACGCTCGGCACGACCTTCGCCGAGACGCCTGTGGCGGTGCAGCAGGCGATCCGCCGCGAGCTGGGCGACGGTGAAATCGTTCGCATCCACAAAGACAAAGCGGCCCGTGGCGAAGCCGATAGCTACAAAGTGGATGTGAAAGACGGGCGCGGCACCTACCAGATCCGTGTTTCGGCCGATGGCCGCGTGCTCGAAAACACTCGCGGCACCGCCCGCGATCCCGGGCGCGGTTGATCGGAGGCATCGACGCCGCCGGGCGCCGCAAAGGGCGCGGACGGACGCGAAACGCGCGCCGAGCGCCGAGGCGCGTCGATACGCCGAGGCGCGGAGGGCCCGCGCTTGTCCAGGCATCGCGGGCGGGGCGATTTGACTTGGTGGTTGCGTCGGGCGGAGGCGGGCCGAACTTCGGTTCCTTTTCAGCACCTTCCTAGACCCGATTTATCCGCAGAACCTTATGAGCAACGACTCCGCCTCCGCAGCCGGCAACGCCGGCGCCCCTTCCAATTCTCCCGATGCCTGGCCGGTGGCGGCGCGGCTCTTGGTCCGCTGGCTCGACGAGGAAGTGCGGGCCGACGCGTTGCTCGACACCGTGCAGCTCTCGGGCGGGGCGCGGGCGCGTTGCCAGCATCTCTTCTACGGCGCGATCCGCCACTATGGGCGCATCGAGAACCAGGTCGCGCGGCTGGTGCGGCTGCGTCCGCGCACGCGCGTGATGGCGATCCTGCTGCTCGCGGGCTTCGAGCTCATCGAGGGAGGCGGCGAGGGCCACGCGGCGAAGGTCGGCCACCACGCGGTGACGCAGACGAAGCATCTCGCGAGCGATTCCGAGGCGAAGTTGGTCAACGCGGTGGTGCGCAAGCTCGCCGAGGCGCTGGCGGCGCAGACGGCTCCGGGCAAGATCGCCAACGCGGCGGCGCTCGGGGATTATTATTCGACGCCCGACTGGCTGGTGGAGCGCTGGCTGGCGCAGTTCGGCGCCGAGGGCGCACGGGCCTTGCTGGAGTGGAACTTGAAGCCGGCGCCGGTGCATGCGCGGCTGCGGGCGAAGAACGAACCGGCGCCGGAGTGGCTGGAGCCGACGGTCTGGCCGGAGTGGTTCGCGGTGAAGAGCGGGCACTGGGCCGAGGTGGGCGCGGCTTTGTCCGCCGGGAAGATTTATCTGGCGGATCCAGGCACGCGGCTCGCGATCGAGGCGGCGGCGCCGAAGGCGGGGGAGCGGATCATCGACGCCTGCGCCGCGCCGGGCGGCAAGAGCCTCGCGCTGGCCGACAAGATGGTCGAGGGCCTGCTCGTGGCGCTCGACGTGCCGGGCGCGCGACACGAGCGGCTGGCGGAAAACCTGAAGCGCACGCCTCCGGGCGTGAACGCGAAGCGCGTGGAGGGCGACCTGCGTCGCACCTCGAGCTTGATGGGCATGCAGCCGGGCAATTTCGACACCGTCTTGGTGGACGCGCCGTGCTCGAACACGGGCGTGATGCGCCATCGGGTGGACGTGAAGTGGCGTTTGCAGCCGGCGGATTTCGGCAAGCATGCCCGGCAGCAGGTCGAGTTGCTTGCCGCGGCGACGCGCTGGCTGAAGCCGGGCGGGCGTCTCGTTTACAGCACCTGCTCGATCGACGCGGAGGAAAACGCGGGCGTGGTGGATGCGTTCATGCGTGCGCCGGAGGGACGGGATTTCGAACTCGTTTCGCAGACCGTGGCGTTGCCTTGGCAAGCCGGGCACGACGGCGCGGGCGTGGCGGTTTTCACGCGCAAGGGCGCGTAAGGGCCGCGGTCGGCACGGCGGGACGCAGCATGGGCGGCGCGCCGGAGTCGATGGCGACGGGCGCGATGACGCATGGCGGCCGATCGGCGGCGAGCGGAGCGCCGGGCGGGTAAAGGCACCCGCCCGGCGTGGGCTCTCGCGCACCAGGAAGGTGCGTCAAGCGGCCGACGCGATCGGCGGATGTCCGGCACATGGCACGAGATGAGTCGCGGCCCATGATCCGAACGGCTTGCGGATCTTGTATCACTCGGCTGCCGGTCCCCAGTGCCGCACATTTGGCAGGAAGGCGTAGAGCACGCGGTGGTAGAGGCGTCGCGGCAGCCAGCGGCGCAGGTAATCGAAAACCAGCGCGTCCGGCGTGGCGCGCACGCGCAACCGTGGATGGCGGGCGTGGATCGTGCGAATGATCACCGAGGCCACATGGTCGGGTGTCGCCCAAGTGCGGCGCATGAGACGCCCGATCATGCCGGCCATCGCCTCGTAGTGCGCGTGGTAGGGATCGTCGCCGTCGCCGACGGCTTGCGCGCTCCGGCGGGTGTGGGTCGTGCGGGTGAATGAGTCGGAGTTGATGAAACCCGGCTCGACCAGCGACACGCGGATGCCCCAGGGCCGCACCTCATACCAGAGCGACTCGCTGGCTCCCTCGATCGCAAACTTGGAGGCGCTGTAGGCGGCCATCGTCGGCATCGCCATCATGCCGCCGACGCTCGACACGGTGATGATGCGTCCGCGGCGTCGCTCGCGCATGCCCGGCAGCACGCGTTGGATCAGATCGAGCGGGCCGAGAAAGTTGACGGCGAGGATCTGACGCATGTCGTCGTCGGCGATGTGTTCGGTCACGGCGCGCGTGGCGATGCCGGCGTTGTTGACCAGGACGTCCACGCCGCCCCATTCCGCTTCGACCGAGTCGATCACGGCGGCGCGGCCGGCGGGATCGGCCACATCGAGCGGCATTAGGCGGACGCGCGGGCCGGGCGCGATGCCGGCGGCGGCGAAGCGTTCGAGCGAGGAGGGGCGGGCGGTGAGAACCAGGCGGAACCGCGTCCGGGCGACGAGCCGCCGGGCGAGAGCAAGCCCGAGCCCGGTGCTGGCGCCCGTCACGAGCAGCACGGCGTCGTCGGGGATGGCGTTCCCGAGGGCTTTCACGCACGCCACCTTGCGTCGATTTCCTCCGCTCGCAAGCTCGCGACGCGTCCGGTGCGAGGCGCTCCGGCTCGTGAACATGTTGTTAACGGTTGCCGTTCTGGACGGGCG
>CAMLNJ010000219.1 GCA_946481225.1 uncultured Verrucomicrobiota bacterium
CTCGATGTCGGCGTGGTAGGTCTCGTGCTTGAAATTGTGGATGACGGTCTCGAAGGGCTCGTGGTCCTCGTTGGCGCGCTGCTGCACGCCGAGAACGACATCGCCATACATCTGGATGAAGCGGCGATAGCAGTCGTAGGCGAAGCGGGCGTTGCCGGTGGCCTTCTCGAGGGCGACGACGGACTCGTCGTTGAGGCCGAGATTGAGGATGGTGTCCATCATGCCGGGCATGGAGTCGCGGGCGCCGGAGCGGACGGCGACGAGGAGGGGCATGCCGGAGGTGGCGCCGAATTTGGTGCCCATGATCTTCTCCATGTTGGCGACGGCGGCCTCCATCTGGCCTTGGAGAACGGCGGGATAGGTCTTCTTGTTCGCGTAGAAGTAGGTGCAGACCTCGGTGGTGATGGTGAAGCCCGGAGGAACGGGGAGACCGATGCGGGTCATCTCGGCGAGGTTGGCGCCCTTGCCGCCGAGGAGTGCCTTCATGGAGCCGTCGCCATCGGCTTTGCCGGCGCCCCAGGTGTAGACGTATTTGGGGCCCTTGCCGGCTTTGGCGGCGGGAGCGGATTTATTCGCGGAGGGCTTTGCGGCCTTCGCGGCGGGTTTCTTGGCGGTGGATTTGGCCATGGATGTGGTGGGTCTAGGGAAGTTGTTCGCGGGCCGCGGTTGGGGCGCGCAAAGGCGGGAGACAAGAGGGCAGGTGGGCGGGGTGTCAACGACGCGGCGGCCCGGGGCGTTTACAGGCGCGGGGACGGTTCGATTTTGTCGTGGTCGCGCCCGACGGCGGGGAAAGTCCGCCGGGGCGGTCGGGCACCAGCCTCCGTGCGCCTCTTCCGTGCCCGGCCGGGAAAACGCAAACGCGGCGAGTGGCTTTCGGCCTGACGTCGGTCGCAAGGTAGGGGTTGAAAAGCGCCGCGCGCGCGGCTTGCTCGGCGGCCTGTGAACGAAAATCGCGCGCCCTCCGACCAGCTCGACGTCGTCGAACCCGACGACGCGGAAGCCATGGTCGATCCGCGCGAAAAGCCGATGGGGTTTCTCGATCACCTGGAGGAGCTGCGCTGGACGCTGGTAAAGTGCGCCGTCGCGCTGGCCGTGTCGGCGGGCCTGATCGGCTACTTCCTCAATGAGTTCAACCAGGCGCTGCTCTGGCCGCTGAACCACATCCGGGCGGAGAACCTCGACATGAAGGTCGAGCTGGCGACGCGCACGGTGATGGAGAGTTTCGGGATCGTGATCCAGCTTTGCGGCTTCGGCGGCGTGGCGCTCGCGGCGCCCTTCATGCTGATCTTCATCGGTCAATTCGTCGCCCCGGCGCTGACCGAAAAGGAGATGAAGCTTGTGTTGCCGACGGGCGTGAGCGCGTTCGCGCTTTTCGCGCTGGGCGCGGCGTTCGGCTTTTTCCTGCTCGTGCCGAGCACGCTGCGGGTCTCGATCGAGATCAACAAGCTGCTGGGCTTCGGCCCGCCGCTTTGGACGCCGGACAGCTACTACTCGCTGCTGACGTGGCTGGTGCTGGGCGTGGGAGCTGCCTTCGAGTTTCCGCTGCTCATCGTGATGGCGGTGCATTTCGGCCTGCTCCGCGTGGAGACGCTTCGCAAGTATCGCCGTCACGCCGTCGTGGCCATCTTTCTGATCGCCGCGGTCGTCACGCCCACGCCGGACCCGTTTACGCAATGTCTGTTCGCGGCGCCGCTTTACGTGCTCTTCGAGATCGCGATCATCGTGGGCGCGCGCGTGCAGGCGCGACGCGAGGCGCGTCTGGCGGCGGCAGCCTAAAGGGAGGTCCTAAAGAGGCGGGAGAAGGCTGCTCTGCGGGCGGCGCTTTGCTTACGCCATGCGGGAGAAGCGGAGACCAAGCTGGGCCTGCGTTGGCCTCGGCGGCCCGGGCCGCTGGCCCGCGCCTAGCCCGGCGGCGGCGCGAAGGGGTTGTGCCGTAGCTCATGGGCGATGGTGGTGAGGGGACCGTGGCCGGGGGCGAGGACGGTGTTCTCCGGGAGGTCGCGGAAGATGCGCGCCACCTGTTCGCGCTGGCGGCGGACGCAGAAGTAGCCGCCGCCGATCGAGCCGGCGAAAAGCAGGTCGCCGCAGACCAAGAGCGGGGCGGCGTGCGGGGCGCGGGCCGCGCGCACGAGGTAGGCGTTGTGGGCCTCGGCGTGGCCGGGGGTGGCGAGGGTTTCGACGGAGTAGCCGGCGCATTCCACGCGGGCGCCGTCGGCGAGACCGGCCACGCCAGGCAGGCCGACGCCCGTCGGGCCGAAGACCGAGGCGGGGGCGAACAGGCGCCGGACCTCGGCAAGGGCGCCGGTGTGCTCGGTCTCGGCGTGGGTGAGGAAAACCGCCGCGAGACGGGTGGCGCCGGAGGGCCACATGCGGCGCAAGCGGAGGGGATCGGGCCCGGTGTCGAAAAGGACGCCTTCGCCGCCGCGGCAGTCGGTGACGAGGTAGGCGTTGGCGGTGCCCAGCCCGTAGGGGGAGCGCAGGGGATGCAGGCAGAAGGGCAGGCCGCAGACGACCGGCAACGGGTAGCGTCCGGAGGCGATCTCGCGCAGCCCGGCGGGGGCGAGGCCGAGCGCGGCGGCGAGGCGATCGAGGTCGGCGGGCGCGAGGTCGTCGTAGCGGTAGTCGAGCGCGTCGCGTATCCGCTCAACAGATACCCCGGAGCGGGCGGCGAGGGCGTCGACGGAGAGGCCCCCGAGGCGGAGCGCCTTTTCGAGCACGTCGCCCAGTTCGTCCTCCATCGGTGCCTGTTCGATGACCATGGGCGTGAGCGAAGCTCGCGGAATCGGGAATGTCGAACGACCAGTGCCGGACGGGGTGGAACGACGAACGGGCGCGGAACTTTGGCTTGGATTTTTTCGGGAGGGGTGGGCAGGGTCCGGGTTTCCGCACCCATCATGGACGCCTCCCAACAAGAGATTCTCGACATCTTCACTCGCACGCGCGCGTTGCTGCGCGGGCACTTCGTGCTGCGCTCGGGCCTGCACAGCGGCCACTATTTTCAGTGCGCGCAGGTTTGCCAGGACATGGGCGCGGTGGAGCGGCTGGCCGAGCTGCTCGTGGCGAAGCTGAAGGCCGCGGGCGGGCTGGATTTCGTCACCGTGCTCGCCCCGGCGATGGGCGGGTTGGTGATCGGCCAGGAAGTGGCGCGCCGGGCGAAGGTCCGCTACATTTTCGCGGAGAAGGAAAACGACAAGCTGGTGCTGCGTCGCGGCTTCAAGTTCGCCCCGGGCGAGCGCGTGCTGATTGTCGAGGACGTGGTGACGCGTGGCGGTCGCGTGCTCGAGTGCCTCGAGATCGTGCGCAAGGGCGGCGGTGTGCCGGTGGCGGTGGCGATGCTGGTGGATCGCAGCGCGGGCACGATGCGTTTCGATGTGCCGGCCATCTCGCTGCTCGAGCTGAGCTTCCCCACTTTCGAGGCGGACAAACTCCCGCCCGAGCTGGCGGCGCTGCCGGTGGAGAAGCCCGGCAGCTGAAGCGGGATCAGCGCAATCCGCCGTGATTTCCCGCCGGCGGACGCAAAAAAGGCGCCGGCCCTTTTGGGGACGGCGCCTTTTGTTTCAGGGGACGGAGCCTTACTTGAGGCTGATGGCGATCGGGCTGAACATGCCGCGCACGTAGACGATGAGGAGGTTGCGGCCGGGCTTGAGGAGTTCGCGCGCCTGCTCGAGGTCCGCGACGGGTTCGCGGTTGATCTCGACCACGACCATGCCGGGGGCGAGACGGCTGGCGTAGGGCGAATTTTCGGCGATGTCGGCGATGACGAGGCCGGAGAGGTCGCGCGGGGCGCCAATCTGGCGGCGAAGCTCGTCGTCGAGCGGCTTGACGACGACGCCGGGCAGGAGCTCGGCGGTGGATTCCGCGCCGGAGAGTTTGCCGAGCTCGACCTTCACGGTCTTTTCCTTGCCGTCGCGCAGGACCTTCAGCTCCACCTTCGCGCCGGGGAGCTTGGAGGCGATGGTGAAGCGGAGTTCCTGCGGCGTGGTGACGGGCTTGCCGTCGACGGAGACGATGACGTCGCTGCGCTGGAGCCCGCCTTTCGCGGCGGGGCTGTCTTTCGGGAGGTTGGTGATGATGACGCCGCGCTGGTCCTTCTTGAGGTTCAGGGCCTCGGCGACGTCGGGCTTGAGCTCGTCGATCTGCACGCCGAGGTAGCCGCGCTGCACGGTGCCGGTCTCGACGAGGCTCTTGAGGATGGAGGAGGCGAGGTTGACCGGGATGGCGAAGCCGATGCCGATGTTGCCGGTGCCGCCGCGGGCGGAGAGGATGGCGGAGTTGACGCCGACGAGGCGGCCCTGGGCGTCGATGAGCGCGCCGCCGGAGTTGCCCTGGTTGATGGCGGCGTCCGTCTGGATGAAGTTCTCGTAGCCGCCGAGGCGTTCGTTGGCGAGGATGCCGATCTGGCGCCCGGTGGCGGAGATGATGCCCATGGTGACGGTCTGGCCGACGCCGAGAGGGTTGCCGATGGCGAAGACGAGGTCGCCGACGCGGAGCTTGTCGCTGTCGGCGAGGGTGACGAAGGGGAGGTCGTCGGCCTCGACCTTGATCACCGCGACGTCGGTCTTGGGGTCGGCGCCGATCAGCTTGGCCTCCAGTTCGCGACCGTCGTTGAGGGAGACCTTCAGCTCGTCGGCCTCCTCGACGACGTGGTTGTTGGTGAGGATGTATCCGTTTTTCGATACGATGACGCCGGAGCCGAGGCCTTCGAGCTTCTGTTCGCGCTCGGGGATGTCGCCGCCGTAGAACTGGCGGAAGATGTCGGGCACCTGGAGGCGCTCGCGGACGGTCTTGCTGGAGTAGACGGAGACGACGGCGACCTGGACCGGCTCGACGATGTCGGCGTAGGAGGCGGGGCGCGCGTGGCCGGCGGGGGCCGCGAGCGGCGAGGGGTCGATCTTGAGATCGAGCGGGGCTTTGGCGTCCTCCGCGGCGCGGCAGGCGGGGAGGAGCGAGAGGCTGAACAACGCGAGGCTGGCTGAGGCCAGTAGGCGGGTTTTCATGGGCGTGAACGGAGCGTGAATTGACCAGCGCGCAAGCGGATAGGTTCCCGCCGGAGCGGGCGGCGAAGCAACTTAGGCCGGCGGGGCCGCCCAACGCGGCTCGAGTCCGTCGCGGGAGGGCGCGGGTGCTCGCGCCCGGTCGATGTCAGAAGCCCTTGACCTTGAACAGGCTGGTTACGGATTCGTTGCTGTTGATACGGACGATGGCCTCGGCGAGGAGGGGGGCGACGCTGAGGACGGTGATGGGGAGGCCTCGGGTATCGAGCGGGATCGAGTTGGTGGTGATGAGCTCGTCGATGTCGCCGGCGCGGAGGCGCTCGTAGGCCATGGGGGAGAGGAGGGCGTGGGAGACGGCGGCGCGGACGGACTTGGCGCCGTGGGCGCGGAGGAGCTTGGCGGCGTTGACGAGGGTGCCGGCGGTCTCGGTGATGTCGTCGACGATAAGCACGTCCTTGCCGACGACGTCGCCGACGATGTTGACCGACTCGACGGTGGTGGCGGAGGTGCGTTTTTTCCAGACCATGCCGAGGCCGGTGCCGAGGGCGCCGGCGTAGGCCGCGGCCATCTTCATGCCGCCGACGTCGGGCGAGCAGACGACGAGGTTTTCGGCTTTGAAGCGCTCGAGGTATTTGAAGACGACGGGCGAGGCGAAGAGGTGGTCGACGGGGATGTTGAAGAAGCCCTGGATCTGCTGGGAGTGCAGGTCCATCGTGAGCACGCGGTGGGCGCCGGCGGAGGTGAGGAGGTCGGCGACGAGCTTGGCGGTGATGGGCACGCGGGGCTGGTCTTTGCGGTCCTGGCGGGCGTAGCCGTAGAAGGGAATGACGGCGGTGATGCGCTGCGCCGACGCGCGCTTGGCGGCGTCG
>CAMLNJ010000220.1 GCA_946481225.1 uncultured Verrucomicrobiota bacterium
GGGGAGGTCGAGACGTGTCGGGCGTTGCCGTGGAGCGCGAGTTGGTTTCGTTGGCCGGATCATGAAGAAACTTCTCAAGGTTCTGGCGGCGCTGTTGTTGCTCGGCGTGATCGCGATGGTGGTGGTCGGCTTTTTTTTCCTGGGTCCGGTCGTGACCAAAACGGTGAACACCGTGGGCCCAAAGGTCACGGGCACGAAGGTGGAGCTCGATGGCGCGAAGGTTATGCCACTGACCGGCGGGGCGACTTTGACCGGACTATTCGTGGGCAATCCGGAGGGCTGGACGGGCGACAAGGCGTTTTACCTCGGCGAGGTGCGCGCGAGCGTGCAGCCGACTTCGTTGCTCGGCGACCACATCGTGGTGAACGAGGTCTACATCGATGGGCCTGAATTTGTTTACGAAAGGAGGCTCCTCGGGGGCAGCAACATCGACGCGTTGTTGAAGCAGATCGAGGAGAACACGGGCGGCGGGAAGACGCCGCCGACGACGACCGAGCCGGACGGCGAAGTGAAGAAGCCGCTGAAGTTTGCGATCAAGTCCTTCGAGCTGAAGAACGTGAAGGCGTCCATCATCGTGGCGGGCAAAACGGTGACCGTGCTGCTGCCGCCGATCACGATCACGGATCTCGGCGTGGCGGAGGGCGGCATCACGGCGGATCAGGTGGCTGCGAAGGTGCTTCAGCGCGTCTTGACGCAGCTCGGCGTGGCGGCGGCGGGCGTCGTGAAGGACGTGGGCGGCGCGGCGCTGGAGGGCGGCAAGGAGGGTGCCAAAGGTGCGTTGAACAGGCTGCTGGGGAAGTAGGCGGGGGGACCGGTCGTCGCCGGGTTTAGCGGCCGGGGGCTTCGCGCAGGGGCATGCCGCCGGCGAAGCGGGCACGGTAGGTTTTCAAGCGCTCGATCATGGCGGCGTCGCCGCCTTGCCGGGCCGCGGCGAGGGCTTGGTCGACGAGGCCGAGGGCGTCGGCGAAATTGCCCGCTTCGGCGCAGGCCGCGGCCAGAACGATGGTCTCGCGCAGGGTGAGGCTCTGGCCGGTGGCGGTGAGGCCGCTCATGAGGCGGAGCGCGGCGGCGCCGTCGCGCACGGAGAGTTCCTCCGAGGTGGATAGGAGCCAGGCGAGATCGGTGGTGAGATCGCGGTCGTGGGGCGTCGCCTCGGACGCGGCGCGGAGCGTTTCGGCGGCTTCGCGGGCGCGGCCGGAGGCGGCGAGACCGCGACCGACGGCGGCGAGGATTTCTCCGCGTTCGCGGGGCGGCAGCGAGGCGGCGAGGGTCCGGGCTTCGTCGAGGCGGCCGTTGCGGGCGAGGGAAAGGCCCAGGCGGTGGGCGGTTTCGACACGGGTGGAGTCGAGCGCCCAGGAGCGCAGGTAGGCGTCGAGCGCCTCTTTGGGGTGGTTGTCGTCGTCGAGGTAACGGCCGAGGTGGAGGTGGGCCTCGGCGGAGCTTTGATCGGGGCGAACCTCGAAGATCAGGACCCAGTGGCCGGCCTGGGCGAGGTCGGGCAGCATGGTGTAATGCAGGGGGCGCAGCCACTCGGGGATGTTGCGCGTGCTGAGAAGGGAGCTGACGAAGCAGTCGTCGGTTTTGGCTTCGACGGGGCGCCCATGGTGAAGGCGGGCGTAGGGCTGGGCGAAGGAGTCCCAGGAGAAGATGACGATGTGGGTGACGGCGTGGTCGCGGCAGATCTTCAAGGCCTCCGCCTCGCTTTGCGCGCCGTAGAGGGCGCCGACGGTTTTGAGTCCGGCGAGGTTTTCCCAGTAGAGCGTGCCGACGCCCTGGGTGTCGCCGTAGAAGGCGAGCGAGGTGGTGGTGGTGGGGCCGCTGACGATGTTGACGGCTTTGGGGCCGGCGGTGGCGCGGAGTTTCCACGCGACGTCGCGCATGACGAGAGAGATCGCCTCCTCGGCGGCGATGGCGGGCTTGTTGTTCCAGGAGGGGATCGAGCGAAGCGGGAAGGGCAGGAGGCCGAGGAGCAGGAAAACCGCGCCGGAGGCCGTCGCGAGTCGGGAGGGTCGCGCCGGGGCGGCGCGCCAGATCGCGAGCCACGCGACGGGCAGGGCTAGCCAGAGGGCCTGCGTGACGCCGAGCCAGCGGATTTGCAGAAACGACAGTGCGCTGAGGGGAAGCGCGGCGCCGATGGCGAGGATGAGCAGGGGCGCGCCGGGAGCGTGGCGGTGGCGGAAAAGATACCAGGCGGCGGGCAGGGCGAGGAGCGGCCAGACGGCGATGGTGGCGAAGCGTTCGCTCCATGAGGCGCCGGCGAGGGATGCGGCGAGCGAGCGGAACTCGAGGATATAGCCTTCGTGGAGATTCCACAGGAAGGTGTCGCGCACGTAGAAGAATTTCGAGCCGGTCGCGAGGATCGCGAGCGGAAGCGCGCAAAGCGCGAGCGTGGCGGCGAACGCGAGGAGGCGATCGCGCGGCGCGGCGGCGAAGCGGCCGCCTTGGATCCAGGAGCAGAGGCGGGCGAGGAGTTCGCCGCCGCCCCACCAGGCGAGCGCGTAGAGCGGGTGGTTGACCTCCAGCCGCCAGCCGAAGTGCGACGGGGCGTATTCGAGGAGGTAAAACGCGAGGCTGCCGAGGGCGCCGGCGGAGCCCCAGACGCGCCAGAGCCCGGGGGAGTATTCCGAGTCCGCGGGGGCGCGTCGCATCTGCCAGGCGACGCCGAGGGCGCCGAGGGCGATGCCGGCGAAGGCCGGAATGACGGTGGCGGCGCTCACCCACAGGCCGGCGGCGCCGAGGAGGCCGGAGCAGATCATCCAGCGCCGGGCGGAGCGACGGGAGGGGCGAAGGCGAGGGCCGGCGGCGGGATCGTCGGGACCGGCTTCGGTGGCGCCTGCGCCCGCGGCCATGGCTGCGAGCACGCAGCCGAGGGCGAGGCAGGTGACGATGCCGTGGTGGTCGGCCTCGCCGGGATGGAAGAACTGGTCGAGCGATCCGAGCGTGGAGAGGCCGAGGCCGAGGCAGCCGCCGACGAGGGCGCCCCAGCGGCGGGCGGCGGCGAGGGCGAAGGAGAGGACAAAGGCGGCCTGCATGAGCGGGCCGATCACGAGGGCGGCTTGTTGCACGCAGGCGAGGGTCTCGAGGCCGCTGCCGAAGTGGATGAGCCAGGCGAGGCCGGCGAGGGCCCACATCAGGCCGGAGCTCCAGTGGACCTCGCGTCCGAGCGGGGCGTTGTCGCGGGTCGACTCGCGGACGCGCCAGTCGCCGGAGCGAAGCATGGACTCCGTGTGCATCACCCACCAGTGGGAGTCGGCCGATGCGATCGGGTAGATGGCCTGGCGCGGATGCACGTCGGGGATGGCGGCCAGCTCGGCGGGCATGGACGCGGCCTTGGCGGCGAAGCGGAAATACTCGATGCGGACGACGGCGTAGCCGGCGACGAAGCCGAGGCCGAGGACGAGGCAAAGGACGAAGAAGAAGCGTTCGTAACGGCGAAACATGGACATGGGGTGCGCCTGGAGATGTCCGCCCACGGTGGCGTCCGGCGGATGCGCGACGAGGGCAAAGTGCCCCCCGGGCGGGGCGCGCGAACGAGGCCGAAACGCGATCAAGCCTTCGGCGGAGGCGTGTCGACGAAGGGCGTGGTGCGCCAGTCGAAGCGGAGGGAGAGCAGGCGCACGGCGAACGTGACGCCGATGGCGAGGAAAGCCGCGGGCTGGGCCGCGACGCCGAGGAGCTGTCCGGCGACGACGAAGACGACGCTGCCGAGGAAGGCGACGAGGACGTAGAATTGACCGGGCTTGAAGACGAGGGGCTCCTCGCGGACGAGGATGTCGCGCAGGATGCCGCCGCCGGCGGCGTTGAGCACGCCGACGAGCAGGGCGGCGGGCACGGCGAGCTCGGCGCCGAGGGCTTTTTGCGTGCCGAAGGCGGCGTAGGCGCCGAGACCGAGCGCGTCGAGGACGGCGATGAGCCGGCCGAAGCGTTGCACGCGTTCGCGGAGGAGGACGCCGACGCCGGCGGCGATGGCGACGATCTGGAGGTAACGGGCGTCGAGGAAGGCGGCGGGCGGGCCCGATTGGATGAAAAGACCGTCGCGGAGCAGGCCGCCGCCGAGACCGGAGATGAGGGCGAGGAAGAAGACGCCGACGATGTCGTAACGGCGACGGACGGCGGCAAGCGCGCCGGTGAGGGCGAAGGCCGCGGTGGCGAGGAGGTCGAAGCCGATGGGGAGGTCGAACTGGCCCTGGAGCATCGGCGATGAAGTCATGTGTGGCCGCGGGCGTGTCGCCCGCGGGGCGCGAGACGATTCGCCGCGCCCTTGGTTTTCTTTGGCGAACACACGGCCGGCACGGCCGTGGCTACACGGAAGTTATTTCTTCGCGGTCGGCAGGCAGGCGCCGCAGCCGTTGGCGAAGAAGTCGTTGCCCTTGTCGTCGACGAGGATGAAGGCGGGGAAGTCCTCCACCTCGATCTTCCACACCGCTTCCATGCCGAGCTCGGGATACTCGAGCACCTCGACCTTCTTGATGTTCTCCTTGGCGAGGATCGCCGCCGGGCCGCCGATGCTGCCGAGGTAGAAGCCGCCGAATTTGTGGCAGGCGTCGGTCACGGCCTTGGAGCGGTTGCCCTTGGCGAGCATGACCATGCTGCCGCCGAGCGACTGGAAGAGGTCCACGTAGCTGTCCATGCGGCCGGCCGTAGTGGGTCCGAAACTACCGGAGGCGTAGCCGACGGGGGTCTTGGCGGGGCCGGCGTAGTAGACGGGGTGGTTCTTGAAGTAGTCGGGCAGGCCCTGGCCGGCGTCGACGCGCTCCTTGAGCTTGGCGTGGGCGATGTCGCGCGCGACGACGAGCGGGCCGTTGAGGAGGACGCGGGTGGTGACCGGGTGTTTGGACAACTCGGCGCGGATGGCGGCCATGGGCTGGTTGAGGTCGATGCGCACGACCTTGTCGTCCTTGAGGGTGCGGAGGGCGTCGGGGATGAAGCGGCCGGGGTTGGTCTCCATCTTTTCGAGCCAGATGCCGTCCTTGTTGATCTTGGCCTTGATGTTGCGGTCGGCGGAGCAGGAGACGCCGACGCCGACGGGGCAGGAGGCGCCGTGGCGGGGGAGGCGGACGACGCGGACGTCGAGGGCGAAGTATTTGCCGCCGAACTGGGCGCCGATGCCGGTGGTCTGGGCGAGCTTGAGGACGAGTTTCTCCGCCTCGAGGTCGCGGAAGGCGCGGCCGTGCTCGTTGCCGGTGGTGGGGAGCGAGTCGTAGTATTTGGTCGAGGCGAGCTTGACCGTTTTCAGGCAGGTCTCGGCGGAGGTGCCGCCGATGACGAAGACGAGGTGATAGGGCGGGCAGGCGGCGGTGCCCAGGTAGCTCATCTTTTCGAGGAAGAATTTCTCGAGGCTCTTGGGGTTCAGGAGGGCCTTGGTCTCCTGGTAGAGGAAGGTCTTGTTGGCGGAGCCGCCGCCCTTGGCAACGAAGAGGAATTTGTAGTCGGCGCCCTTGGTGGCGTAGAGGTCGATCTGGGCGGGGAGGTTGGTGCCGGTGTTGACCTCCTTATACATGTCGAGCGCGGCGGTCTGGGAGTAGCGGAGGTTCTCCTTGGTGTAGCACTCGTAGACGCCTTTGGAGAGCCACTCGGCGTCGTCGGCGCCGGTCCAGACCTGCTGGCCCTTTTTGCCCATGACGATGGCGGTGCCGGTGTCCTGGCAGAAGGGGAGGATGCCCTGCGCGGCGATCTCGGCGTTTTTGAGGAGCGTGAGCGCGACGTAGCGGTCGTTTTCGGAGGCCTCGGGGTCGTCGAGAATGGCGGCGACCTGGGCGAGGTGCTTCGGACGCAGCATGAAGGAGCAGTCGTGCATGGCCTGCTGTGCGACGTAGGCGAGGGCCTCGGGGGAGATCTTCAGGATTTCCTGGC
>CAMLNJ010000221.1 GCA_946481225.1 uncultured Verrucomicrobiota bacterium
CCCGACGGCAAGACCGACATCCTCGTGTATCACGCTCGCAACTACGAGAAGATCCAGGGCGAGCCCCTCCACAACCCCGACCGGGCCACCCGCGCCCAGATCATCCGCTGGCGCGCCGACGGCTCGCCCGACTTCGGCGCCCCCGCCGCCGACGGCCCCTATCGTCCCTGAACCCCGACCACGCCCGGTCGCCCCTCTCCCTCGCCCTTCCATGTTCATGCCCGCCCGCCTCCTCCGCCTCCTCGCCCCCCTCGGCCTCGCGTCCGCGCTGCACGCCGCCAATCCGGTCGTCGATACCGCCTTCACCGCCGACCCCGCCCCGCTCGTCGTCGGCGACACCGTCTACCTCTACGCCGGCCAGGACGAGGCTCCCAACGACCGCCACTCCGGCTACGTGATGAACCGCTGGCGCTGCTACTCCACCAAGGACATGAAGACTTGGAAGGACGAAGGCGTCCCCCTCTCCCCCGCCGACTTCAAGTGGGCCAAAGGTGACGCCTGGGCCTCCCAAGTCATCGAGCGCAACGGCAAGTTCTACTGGTTCGCCACCGTCGAGCACGACCGCAGTCGCCCCGGCAAGGCCATCGGCGTCGCCGTCTCGGATTCGCCGACCGGCCCGTTCAAGGACGCCCGCGGCTCCGCCCTCGTCACCAACGACATGACCAAGGCCACCAAGATCAGCTGGGACGACATCGACCCCACCGTCTGGATCGACCACGACGGGCAGGCCTGGCTCTTCTGGGGCAACCAGAAGTGCTACTACGCGAAGTTGAAGGAGAACATGACCGAGCTCGACAGCCCGATCTCCGCCATCCCGGACGACCAGTTGCACGCCTTCACCGAAGCCCCCTGGATTCATAAGCGGGGCAAGCTCTACTACCTCAGCTACGCCACCGGCTTCCCCGAGAAGATCGCCTACTCCACCGCCAGCAAGATCACCGGACCATGGACCCCGCGCGGCCTGCTCTGCGAAGGTGCTTTCAACAGCAACACCATCCACCAAGGCATCATCACCTTCAAAGGCGTGGACTACTTCTTCTACCACACCGGCGGCACCCAGCATAACAGCCCGATCGGCTCCGGCAGCAGCTACCGCCGCGCCGTCTGCGTCGACTACCTCCACTACAACCGCGACGGCACCATCCAGCGCGTCAGCCTGACCTCCGAAGGCACCGACCTTCCTCCCGCGAAGTCCCGCCGCTGACACCTCATCGTGGCACGGGCGTCCCGCCCGTGCTCCGTCTCCATCCAACCTAGATCCGGCGATAGCCCCGGCGAAAGATCGGACAAGATGCTGAGACAGATGGTGATCGCGGCGGCCCGAAGGCGCACCTGGAAGGTTCGTCGAGCGGCCGACGCGATCAGCAGATGTTCAGCAGCTTGCTCGAGATGAGTCGCGGCTATCGCCGGTTCTAGGATCCAAGGCCGCGGGCGTTTTTCCCCCGCGGCCTTTCTTCTTTTTCGCCGCCCCCTCGCTCCATCCATCCCCGCACCGCCCATGACCCGCGCCATCCCCTTCGCCGCGCTTCTCCTCGCCACCCTGCCCGCCTCCGGCGCCCCCACGGAACCCGCCGCGCCGGCCTCGGCCCTCGCCCCGGCGACCGCCCCGCTGCGTCTGCCGGAGATGCCGCTGCACGATCCCTTCATCCTGGCTCACGCGCCGACCCGCACCTACTACCTCTACACCTCCAACGTCTCCCGCATGACCGGCGTGCGCGGCGTCGGCACCATGGTCTACAAATCGAAGGACCTGCTGAACTGGGAAAAGCCCAAGCCGGTTTTCCTCGTCCCCGAGACCTCCTTCGCCCGCCAAGGGGGATGGGCCCCCGAGGTGCATGAATACAAAGGGCGCTACTACCTCTTCGTCACGCTGCACGACGAGGAGAAGACGCTCGCGAAGCCGCCCGAGGCGCCCATCCTCACGCACGTCCGCGGCACCGTCATCGCCGCGAGCGACTCGCCCGACGGCCCGTTCGTCATGCTCGACGAGAAAGCCCCCGTCGCCCCCGCCGACTTCATGACCCTCGACGGCACGCTCCACGTCGACCGCGCGGGTAGACCCTGGATGGTCTACGCCCACGAGTGGGTGCAAAAAGTCGATGGCACCATCGAGGCCGTGCCGCTCAAGCCCGACCTCTCCGGCGCCGACGGCGCGCCGATCCATTTGTTCAAAGCCTCCGACGCGCCGTGGATAAACGCAGCGCTGAAACCCGACACGCGCCCCCTCCACTACGTCACCGACGGCCCCCAGTTTCATCGCACCTCCGACGGCCATCTGCTCATGCTCTGGTCGAGCTACGAAAGCGGCTCCTACGTTCAGACCGTCGCTCGCTCCCAAAGCGGCGAACTCGCCGGCCCATGGACGCAGCTCCAGCCGCTTGTGAAAAACGACTCCGGCCACGGCATGCTCTTCCGCACCTTCGACGGGCGCTTGATGATGGTGCTGCACCGTCCCTTCCACAACGCCCGCGGCAAGCTCTACGAAATGGCCGACCACGGTGATCGCCTCGCGATCATCCGCCAGCGCACCGACCTCGACGGCGACGCTCCGGCGCCCGCTCCTTCGCTCCCGCCCTCCGCCGCGCCGCGCTCGCCGACCGGCCCGCGCCACCGTTAGAGCGTTTCAAATTGAATTGTAGCCGCGCCCGTGTCGGGCGCGTTCCGATTATCGAGGGCACGGCCGACACAGCCGTGGCTACACTTTCATTTGAAACGCTCTATGCAGCTGGGCGGCGGAGCCCCGGGCGGCGGGCGAGATGGCCGCAAATTTCAGAGCGGGCCGAGCGAGGGGATACGCGAAGGATTTCCCGAATCGCGCGCCCCGCCAAAAAGGCGCCGCCAGATCGCTTCGAGGCGGGTTTCGCCAGCTCGAGGGGCCCGCCGCGTCCCAGGTCGAGCACCTTCACGGCGCCTCGCCGGGGACGGGCGGCGGGGGCTCATTCAAAATCAGCCAATAAAGGTGGAGCTGATTCATCACTTGGACGAACTGCCCAAAGTCCACCGGCTTGTGGATGTAGCTGTTCGCCCCGAGATCATAGCTACTGACGATGTCCTGCTCCTCTTTGGAGGATGTCAGCATCACCACCAGCTGCCGTTTCAACAAGGGGTGGGCGCGAAGGCGTTTCAGCACTTCCAGCCCGTCCAACTTGGGAAGCTTCAGGTCGAGCAGCATCAGGGCTGGCAGACGATGCGTCTGGTCTCCCGGGGCGGCGACGGCGTCCTCGAGATAGGTTATCGCCGCAAGGCCGTCGCGCATCACGATCAGCTCATTGATGATGTTGTTTTTCGCCAGTGCGCGCTGCGTCAGCCGCACGTCGTCGTCGTTGTCTTCGACCAAGAGGATGGGCTTGTTTTTCATGGGGATGACGGGGATGGATCCGGAAGCGTGAAATAAAAGGTGGCGCCTTGGTCCGGTTGGCTCTCGGCGGCCACGCTGCCGCCGTGGCGGTGGATTATCCGTTGCACGGTGGCGAGGCCGATGCCGGTTCCCGGAAACTCCGAGGCGCTGTGGAGCCGCTGGAACGCGCCGAATAGTTTCTGCGCGAAGTTCATGTCGAAGCCGGCTCCGTTGTCGCGGACGAAACAGGTGGGCTGGCCGTCGCGAAGGGTCCGCCCAAACTCGATCCTGGCGATCGGCCGGCCACCGGTGAATTTGCACGCGTTTCCGAAGAGGTTCTCCAAGACTATCTGCACCAGATGCGCGTCGCAGTTCGCGATCACATGCGGCTCGATCACAAATTCGATCCGCCGCTCCGGATGGGCCGTCTGGAGCCCGTCCGCCACGGTCCGGGCAAGGTCGCTGAGATCGACCGGCGCGCGGCGCACCTCGCCGCGGGAGACTTGGGCGAGGTGCAGCAGGTCGTCGATGAGCCGGCCCATCCGTCGGCTGGCGTTGCAGATACGATCCAGGTAGTCCTTCCCATTGTCGTCGAGCCGGTTCCCGTAGTCTTCAAGAAGGGCTTGGCTGAAACCGTCCAAGCTTCGCAAGGGGGCGCGCAGATCATGGGAGACCGAGTAGCTGAACGCCTCCAGTTCCTTGTTGGCCCGCTCCAAGGCGAGGGCTCGCCCGGCAAGTTGATGATTAAGATCCAGCACCGCCTGCTCGGAGCGTTTTCGTTTCAAGACCTCGATGAACGCCGGCGCGATCGCCTCGACCGCCAGACGATCTTCCTCGGTGTAGTCGGCCGGCTTGTTGGCCAGGCCGATACGTCCGATGACCGTGCCTCCGTCGACCAGCGGGACGGCGAGAAACCGTTTGATGGCCGGGTTTTCCGCGTGGCTCGGCCATGGCTGGTTGGAGATCTGGCTGCGACCCGTGGCCAGTGATTCACAGAGAGCGCTGGCCTCCGGTCTTCTGAGCGAGGCGAGCGCTTTGTCCCGCCCCGGTTCCCCGTTCGCCTGCAGGGATCGGTCCATCGTGATGCAGGTCCGGCCGGTTCCCGCTTCGGCTTCGTCGACAAACCCGATCGGGCTGATCGTCAACTCGCGGATCACCTGAAGGAAGCTGGCCGCCACGTCGTCGTCGGTGACATGCGGCATGGTTTCGTGAAAGATGCGGTTTATGCCGGTGAGGATTGCGGTTTGCCGCCGGATGTGGCGCTCGTTGCGGGAGCGTTCGGTGATGTCGTCGAAGATGGTGTAGACTTGATTCACGGTCTTCGTCCCGGCGCGGAAGAGCGGAACCGCCTGCACGTCGACCCAGCGGTAGTCGTGTTCTTGCGAGTTATATACCCCGATGACCACGTTCCTTACCTCGCGGCGGTCGGCCGCGGCCACCCGGGCCGGATACTCGGAGGCCGGGAGGGGCGAGCCGTCCTCGCGCAATAGTTCGTGCTCGGTGTCGACGGGGGGACGGCGGCCCAGCATCTCTTCCGGTGTTTTGCCGAGAATGCGGGCGGCCGACGGGTTGGCCGAAATTATCCGGCCGTCGGTGTCTTGGAAAACCACGCCCTGCTGGGTGGTTTCAAACAGCAGCCGGGCGTTTTCCTCCGAACGGCGCAAGGCCTCCTCGGAGCGCTTTCGCTCGGTGATATCCACGACGGAGCCTTCGGCGAAGCCCTTGTCCGAATAAAGGCGGGCCGAGAGGAGCAGCGATCTGGTTTCGCCGTCCGGGGCCGGGAGAGTGGTCTCCATGTCCCTGACTTCGCCGCGGTTTTCGAGCATCGATTGAAAGGTCGCCGCGGCATCATCGCGCGGGAAGAGGGAGAAGATGGATTGACCGTCCTCGTCGTCGTCTCGCGCCGGGGGGCCGAGCAGGCGGGACATCGCGGCATTGGCCTTGAGCAGGCGCCCCGCGGGGAATTCGGCGCGCCACAGGCAAACGGGCGCGGTGTCGTAAAGATTGCGGTGCTGCTCCTCGCTCTCGTCGAGTTTCCCGATCGTCTCGGCCAGCGGCGCGATGATGCGGAAATAGACGAACGCCGCGACGATCACAAACACCGCCATCCCGCCGATCAGCATCCCTTTTTGGTAGCGATGGAGCGTCGCCGATCGCTGGATTTCGTGCTGATGCATCCGCTCGAGCGTGACGTCCACTTTGTCCACCAGACGCGCGGCGAGGAGCTGCATGCGGGCGAGCTCGGGATGGTCCCGAAGCTGGCTCTGCTCCGAACGCAGGACTTTGACCGATGCACGTTTCACTTCGGCCCAAAGCCCGGCAATCTCCTCCAGACCGGCCCGCACGTCCGGAGCGTTTGCGCGCGGGATCACGCCCCAGGTGGAGTTGCCCAGCGGCACCTGACCGCCGTGCAGCAGGGCTTCCAGGGTCTGGTCATATTCGGCGGCTATCTGGGAGCTGAGTTTTCGTAGCTCCAAAAGGAGAGTCCAGTCTTCGCTCGAGAGCCCCACCACG
>CAMLNJ010000222.1 GCA_946481225.1 uncultured Verrucomicrobiota bacterium
AGCCACGGCCGTGTCGGCCGTGCCCTCGACAATCGGAACGCGCCCGACACGGGCGTTTCGATAGCTCGATAACCGCGCTCAAGCCCCGCCCGCCCGCGCTGCCAAGTCCGCAAGGATCGCGCGGTTGACCTTCCCGCGCGCGTCGCGCGGCCAGCGATCCGCCGGAAGCGCCACGTAACGCTTCGGACGTTTCGCCGGCCCGAGGTGCGCCGCAAGTCCCTCGCGCAACCTCGCCTCCAGACTCGCCGCGCCTGGATAAAGCGCCACGACCTCGCTTCCCCACTCGGCATGCGGCACGCCCACCACCGCCACGTCGGCCAGCGCCGCCCCGCCCGCCGCGCGCAAGGCGGCCTCCACCTCGGCGGGATTCACCTTTTCCCCTCCGCTGATGATCAACGCATCCGCCCGCCCCCTCACCCGCAATCGGCCCTCCGCGTCCACCTCGCCCAAGTCGTCGGTCCGCCACGGGCCCGCCGCGCGAGTCTCCGGCCAGTATCCGAAAAACAACGACTCCGCATCGATCACGATCCGCCCCTCGCCATCCGTCCCGATTCGCGCGTGCGGCAAGGCCCGGCCGCTCGAATCGTCTCCGGCTGAAAACTCCTCCGGCCGCTGCGCCGCCACGAGCGCCGCCGTCTCGGTCATGCCATAGGAAAACGCCAGAGGCAGTCGCTCCTCCCGGGCCCGCGCCAACAGCTCCGGCCAGGCCGGCCCGCCGCCGATCAATACCGCGCGAAATCCCCGCAGCCACTCCACGGCCGCGGGGTCGTTCAACAACCGCGCGAGCTGCGTCGGCACGAGCGAAAGAAACTCCGCCGCGCTCCCGCTCGGCTCCGGACGCTCGCCGCGCTCCACGCGTTTCCAATCCCACGCACGATACGCTCCGCCCGTGAAGCGACACCGCGCCCACGCCATCAGCCCGCTCACATGCCACGCGGGCAGCAGCCCCACCGCATCCACCCGTTTCATGCCGAAATGCGCGCAAAAACCGGCCACGGCCGCTCCGAGCGTGCGCTCGTCGTGTCGCGCCAGCTTCATCGCGCCGGACGAGCCCCCCGTCGGAATGCACAGCCATCCTCGCGCGCCGTCCCACCCCGCCGGACGCCGCCCCGCGAGCACCGCCCACTGCGCCCGTTCCCGTTCGCCCCAATGCGGATCGACCAGAAAACACGCCCCCTCGCGCTCGACCAAGGCCGCGCCGGCGAATTCGCGCAGCCCCTCGATCAGCTCAGCGCGTTCCACAAGGCCTCCGCGTTGATCCGTTCCACGTCCTCGCGCCGCACGAAAGCGCCCGCCAACGGCGCATTCGCCGGGCTCGCTTCTTGAAACAAGGGCCATACGCCAAAACCCAGCGCACGCCGCGTCGCCGGATCGCCCCCCGTCGACTCCGCCCAAGCGAACGCCAATCGCAACGCCGCCCGCGCCCCGACCGCCGTCTCCAGCGCGGAGCCGAAAACCACGTCCGCCCGCGCCTTCGCCAGACGCGCCAGCACCGGCTCCGGTTCGCCCAGCAGCGCCGGCTTGAGCACCCACACGCCGCGCCACTCGGCCGCCAGCCAGCGCTCCACCTCGCGCGCCGAGTTCACCGACTCGTCCAGCGCGAGCTTCACCGGATAATCCTCGGCCAGCCCGCGCAACAGGTCGTCCGCCCCTCGCGTTTCCGGCGAAATCGGCTGCTCCACGTATTCGACCGGCCGCTCCGCCGCGCGGGCCAGCCAGCGCTCCGCGGTGCGACGATCCCAGCCGCCATTCGCGTCCAGCCGAAGCCGCGCGCCGCCGGGCAGCCGGCCAAGCAGATCGTCGAGGATCGCCCACTCGTCCGGCGCCGGCAACACGCCGACCTTCCATTTGAACACGCGAAACCCGAGTTCCAGCCGCGTGTCCACCGCATCCAGCGCCGCCCGCCCCGCCGGCAAAAGCCCCGCCACCGGGAGAAACTTCACCCGCCCGCCCTCGCCCCCCGCGTCCGTCGCTCGGCTCCCCGCTCCCTGCTCCCCGCTCCCTGCTCCCAGCGCCGCCGCGAGCCCCGCGCGCACGCTCGCGCACTCCGCCGGCACACGAACGAGCGCGTCGGCCAGGTGTTCCGCCCGCCCCTCCAGTCCGGCCAATGCCGCCGCCGACTCGGCCACCGTCTCGGTGCCAAACCACGGAACCGGCGCCGCCTCTCCCCAGCCCACCATCGGGCGGCCCTCGATTTCCCGCTCGGCGCGGATCAGGAACCCTTCGCGCTCCGCCCAAGGCCCGTGCGCCGTCCTCACCGTCTGGCGAAACGGCAGCCGATACGCGCGATGCTGGAGCTTCCACATGTCCGCCAAAGAGGCGGCGGCGCCGCTTTCCGTCAATCGTCGCCGCGGACGGCGGCCCCGCCGAAAACCGCGGCCGGCCATTTACAGCCGCGTCTCCATGCCCACGGTTTCGCCAGCCTTTCTCCCATGAAAATCACCTACCACGGCCACTCCTGCTTTCTCGTCGAAACCGCCGGCGCCCGCCTGGTCATCGACCCCTTCCTCACCGGCAACTCGCAGGCCAGGATCCTCGCGGCCGACGTGAAATGCGACTTCGTGCTGCTCTCCCACGGACACGAGGACCACACCGGCGACGCGCTCGATATCGCCAAGGCCAACGACGCCACCATCGTTGCCAACTACGAGATCGCCGAATACTACGCCGCCAAAGGCGCCCAAGCCCACGGCATGAATCCCGGCGGCGCGCACAAATTTCCCTTCGGCCGGGTCAAGCTGACGATCGCGCACCACACCTCGTCGCTCAACGCCGGGCTCAACCCCATCTACATGGGCGTGCCCTGCGGCATCCTCGTCGAAGCCGACGGCAAACGCCTCTATCACGCGGGCGACACCGCGCTCTTCCTGGACATGCAGCTCATCGCGAAAGGCGGCCTCGACGCCGCCCTGCTCCCCATCGGCGACAACTTCACCATGGGCCCCGAGGACGCGCTCGACGCGCTCGATCTCCTCAAGCCCCGCCTCGCCGTGCCCATGCACTACAACACCTGGCCGCCCATCGCGCAGGACCCCGACGCCTTCGCCACGGCCGCAGGAAAACGCGGCCATCGCGTGCAGGCCCTGCGTCCGGGCGACAGCCTGGTGGTCTGATCGCGGAAGGCCCGACGCGCCCTCGCAACGGCGGGGAATCCAGCACTCGCTCCAATCTTACTCTAAGATAGGACGCGGCTTGCAGAGTTGGCGGCAACCGGCTGACTGCCACCACCCCATGCCCTCGCTCCGCCCCGCCCTGTGCTTCGTGTTTGGCGCCGGTCTCGGCGCATGCGGCTGGCTCCTGCTTGGAGCCGCGTCCAAGCCGGCATCCGCCGCCGTCCCCGCGCAGCCCGACGCCGGAGACCAAGTCCCGCCCGCCAATCACGCCGCGCTCGCGCAGACGGACGCAGCCTCCGCCGAGAGCAAAGGCGGTTCGGCATCCGCGGTGTCGCCCGCCAAACCCGATCAGCGGCTTCACCTCTGGGAAGCGCTCGCGCTCCGCGGCGGCGCGACCGGCAACCTCGGCAAATGGGTCATGCCGCCCGGACTGACCAAAGCCTACAAGTTTCTCGCCGCCGATCCCGACGCTCCGCTCAACCCGGAGTTCGCCGCGTTTTTCGACCTCTCCGCCGAGGAACAGGCGCGCGTGCAAACGCTCCTGCGCGACACCCTCCTGCAGCAGCGCGAAATGGACCGCGCGCATATCCGGCCCCACGAATCCAAATTCCGCATAAAACAGGCGATCGAGATTCCCGGTTACTCGGCCGATTCCGCGATCCTGCGCCAAACCTACGAAGCCGGCATGCGCTCCGTGCTCGGGGAAGCGCGTTATCAGGTTTATCGCGATTGGGCCGGAGACTCGTTCAAGAACGAGTTTCCCGGCCTCGCCGGCATGACCCGCGAATACCATTTCATTCCGTCAGACGACGACTCGCCGATGCAGTTGGTCTTCGCCTCTCGTCCGGAAGGCGCCCCCTGGACCGGCATGCATTCCACCTTCGCGCTCACCGACCTGAAAAAGGCCGAGGCGGACAGCGGGCTGCCCCTCTCGCGCTACTTCGACCCGAGGCCCAAGGCCGCCGCCGGGAAGGAGGCCCCGTGAGCCGCGCCCTTCGATACGATTTGCTTGCCGGCGGCCTCGGCCTCCTCGCCGGAATCGGCGCGGCCGTCGCCTGGTCCGCCCTAGGGCAGGCCGGCCCGCCTGCTCCTGAGCGCATCCCGCCGCCTGCCGTCGCCGCACTCATGGCGGAGCGGCTCACGCGTTCCGTCGATCCCGCCCCCGCCACGCCGACGCCACCGGACCGGCTTGCCGCGCTGCTCGCCGCCGGCCGCGACGAACGCCCTTTCTGGCAAACGCTCGCCGCCGTCTCCGTCCCGGGCGACAAAGCCGACGCATGGCTTAAACTCCCCGTGCTGCGCGCCAAGGGGCCGCCCAAGCCGGCCAACCCGCTGAACCCCGAGTTCGCGGAATTTTTCGGCCTGAACGAGGCGGAGCAGGCGCGAATCGTCGCCGAACTCGACGCCGTGATCGCGCAGCAGGCCGAACTCGACTTTCAAGCCGCCCAATCGATCCCGATTCTCGCGTCGGACGGTTTTCTCGCCCAATATGAGCTCGCCCTCCGCGTCGCGCCCTACCCGGAGGCCGGCGCCGCCCTGCACGACCGGCTGCGCGCTTCGCTCGCGGCGACGCTCGGCCCGGATCGCATGGCCGTCTACGAAAACTGGGCGTCGACCTCGCTGCTCGCCGATTGGCAGGGGCTGGGCCTTTCCGAACGCACCATCCATATCAAGCGGCAAAACCCCGGCACGCCTTACGAAATGTGGGACATCAACTACGAGGCAAAGGCCTCCGACGGAAGCCGCCAGCAGTTCAACAGCATGGGCAACACGCTCGCCGACGCGGACCAGCGGGCCGGTTTCCCGATCAGCCGCTGGATCAAGGACCATCCGCCGGCCGGCCCCGCCCACGCGCGGAAATCATCGACAGCGGCCAAATGAAAACGAAAAGGCCTCGCCTGACGGCGAGGCCTGAGTCGTTCAGAACGTAACCGGCGCCCGACGCGCGCGGAAAAATGCGCGCGGACAAGGGCGGCGGCTTACTTCTTCAGCCCGGCGCAGAACTCCGCGAGGCGGGTGACGCCCTTCTGGATGATCTCGTCGCTCGTGGCGTAGCTGAGGCGCAGGTAGCCCTCGGCGCCGAAGGCCGAGCCATGCACCGCGGCGACCTTCTTCTGGTCGAGGAGCTGCGTGCAGAAGGCCTCGGAGGTGAGGCCGAAGCTCGAGATATTCGGGAAGAGGTAGAACGCGCCCTCGGCGAGGAGGCACTTGATGCCAGGGATCTTGTTCAGCTCGGCGTGCAGGAACTTCCGGCGGCGGTCGAAGGCCACGAGCATCTGCGCGAGCGCGGCCTGGGTCTTGTCGCGCTCCTTGAGGGCGGCGAGCGCGCCATACTGCGCGAAGGTGGTCGCGTTGCTCGTCATCTGGCTTTGCAGCTCGGCGATGGCCTTGGCGATGGGCGCGGGGGCGACGGTCGTGCCGAGGCGCCAGCCGGTCATGGCGTAGGTCTTGGCGAAGCCGGAGACGATGATCGTGCGGGCCTCGACGTCCTTCGAGAAGGTGGCCGGAGCGACGTGCTTCGCGCCGTCGTAGGTGAGGTGCTCGTAGATCTCGTCGGAGAGAATGTAGAGGTTGTGCTTCATCGCCACGGCGACGATGGCCTCCATCTCGGCGCGGGTGTAGACGGCGCCGGTGGGGTTCGAGGGCGAGTTGAGGACGAGCAGGCGGGTGCGCGGGGTGATCGCGGCCTCGAGCTGGGCGGGCGTGAGGCGGAAGCCGGTCGTGTCGTCGGCGAGC
>CAMLNJ010000223.1 GCA_946481225.1 uncultured Verrucomicrobiota bacterium
CATAATCGTCCCGCCCCGCGTCCCCCGAGCCCGCCGCCTCCGCGTCGCAGCGCGCCTCGCGTTCGGCCCTCGCCCACGCGCCCATCACGCGCATCGCCGGATTGAAAAAAAACAGCGCCTCCGCGACCAGCTGCACCGCGTTCACCAGATAATCCTGATGACGCACGTGGCTCAGCTCGTGCGCGATCACCGCTTCGATCACCGCCGGCGGACAACCCGTCGCCCACGCCGCCGGCAACACGATCGCCGGCCGCAGGCACCCCAGCACGAAAGCCCCCGAAGCCAGTTCCGAGACGAGCAGATCCACCCGCCGTCGCACGCCCAGCCGACGGCATTGGCGCGCCAAAGCCTCGAGCAAACCCGCGTCCTCCGCCGTCCACGCCGCGCGCCGCAACCGGTTCGCCGCCCGCAGAGAAACACCCGCCCGCGTGAGCGAAAACACGGCACCCGTCATCCACGCCAGCCCGCCCCAGACCTGCCAGGGCGGCGAAGCGCGCTCTTCCGCGCGCTCCACGAACAACGCCGCGGGGACCGACGCAGCCTCCGGGGTCGGGCTCGACGCCGTCGACGCGACGACAGGCCTCGCGCTTTCCGCGACCACATCCCCCTCTCGCGCCGCCGCTCGCCGCGATTCGCCCACCTGCAAAAACGCCCAAAGCGCGACCGTCGCCGCGAGCGTGAAAAATTGCCCGGCCAAGGCGACGCGATACCGCGCGCGCGCCCGCGATTCGTGCAGGCTCTTTAACATCGCCCCGACCGCCGCGAGCGCGACCAGCCCGATCCAAACGCCGTGCAGCAACGCCGCGACCAGGGCCCTGCCCGCCGGGCCGCCGAAAAATTCGAACAAGGCGCTCATCGTCCCGCGTCCTTCTTCTTGCGACGCTCTTCGCGAATGATCGCCTCCATCTCCGCCAACTCGTCCGCGCCCACCAGCCCGTCGTCGATGAACTGCTGCACCACCAGCGAAGGCCGACCGCCGAAGACTCGCCGCACCAGATCCGCGAACACCGGCTTCATCACCCGCGACCGGCTCTCGGTCGCCCGCCAGCGGTCGGACACGCCGTCCCGCCGCCGCTTCACCAGCTCTTTCCGCTCCATGATCTGCAGGGTCGTGAGCACCGTCGTGTAGGCGCGCTCCTTCCCGTCGCTCAACGCCTCCAACACCTCCCGCGCCGTCGCGTCGGGGCGGGCCCACAGCACGGCGAGAATCTTCGTCTCCAATTCGGTCGGCTTCTTCATACTATATTCTTAGTAGCTACTAAAAATACCGTAGGGAAGCCGAAAATCCCTTTCTCGTTCGCAACGAGTCCGAACCCGCGCGCGCTTTTTCCCAAGGCCCGCCGGCTACTCCGGCACGCCCTCGGCGATCAACCCCGCGTAGATCCGCGCCGCGGCGAGCAGCTCCTTGATCGAGGCGCGCTCGTCCACCGCGTGGAAATCCACCCCGCCCGGCCCGTAGCCGAGCGTGGGAATCTTCAGCACCTGCGCGAAAAACTGCATGTCGTTGAAACCCGTCGAGCAGCCGAAGACCGGCCGGCAGCGCCGTTCGCGCGCGACGTGTTTCGCCAAGGCCTGCGCGAAGGGATGCTCGGGCGGCGCGTAGCTCGGGTGGTTCTCCGAAACCTTCGTCACGCTGATGCGACACTTCGGGATGGCGCGCGCCGCGGCCGCGAGAAACTCGCGCAGCTCGCGCTCGGCCTCCGCCGCCGTTTCGGTGGGGATCACGCGCCGGTCGATGCTGAAACGCGCCAGCGCCGGCACGGTGTTTATCTTGCCGCCCTCGCCGCTGGAAAACACGCCGCCGATATTGAGCGTGGGCCGGCGCACCGAGCCATCGGGCGCGGTGAAGCTGCGCTCGCCGATCCGCCGGCCGTGCTCGCCGAGCGCCGTCACGAGTCGCGCCATGTGTTCGAGGGCGTTGATGCCGCGAGCCGGCACGCTGCCGTGCGCGGCGCGGCCATGCACGGTCACTTCGAGCCAGACCACGCCGTTGTGCCCGCAGCCGATCATGCGGCCCTCGCCGCCCTCCATCACGACCGCGTAGTCGGGGCGGATGCCGCCATGCTCCACCACCCAGCCCGCCCCGAGCGCGGAGTCGGTCTCTTCGTCGGCGGTGAACGACACCTCCACGTTCAACGCGGGCGCCGTGCCTGTCGCCTCCAACGCCCGCAGCGCGAGGAGCAGGCTCGCGATCGATCCCTTCATGTCGGCGGTGCCGCGTCCGTAGATCCAGGCCTCCTCCACCTTGCCCGAGAACGCGTCCCCGTGCCGCCAGGCGCCGGAGACCGGCACGACGTCGTAGTGGGCGTTGAAATGCAAGGTCTTCGACTTCGCGCCGCGCGGAGCCGAAAGCCGGCCAAGCACGTTCCAGCGCGGCTTGCCCCACTGCTCGCGCGGCAGGGCCTTCCGCACCAAGGCGTCCGGCACGCGCGGCCGACGCACCGCGAGCCCGGCCGCGAGCAGGCGCGTGATCGCATCGTAGTGATCGCCGGGCGGATTCACCGTCGGGAGCCGCACCAGCCGAGCCAACAATTCCACCAAGTCCTTCTCGCGGGCGTTGATGTAGGCGGCGACAGGCGTCATGCGACCACGCTTCCCTCGCCGCCCCCTGCGCGCAAGCCGGACCTTCCCGACCACGCCCGCCCGCGCGTTCCTCCGCCGGGCTGCGCCTTTGACAAGCCGCGCCGCCCGCGACTTCGTTGCCCGCATGTCGTCCCTCGCCGACCTTCGTAAAGATTACAGCCTCGCCGGGCTCCTCGAAAAGGACCTCGCGAAGGACCCTTTCCGGCAGTTCGAGAAGTGGTTTCAGGAGGCCGAGGCCGCGAAGCTCATCGAGCCCAACGCCATGACGCTCGCCACCACCGGCGCCGACGGCCGCCCCTCCGCGCGCGTCGTCCTGCTCAAGGGCATGGATGGCCGCGGCTTCGTCTTCTACACCAACTACGAGAGCCGCAAAGGCCGCGAGCTCACCAACATCCCGCGCGCCACGCTCGTGTTCCCCTGGCTCGCGCTCGAACGCCAGGTCGTTGTCGAAGGCGGCGTCACCCGCGTCACGCGCGAGGAGAGCGAGGCCTATTTCCACTCCCGCCCCCGCGCCAACCAGCTCGGGGCCTGGGTCTCGCAACAAAGCAGCGTCGTCGCCGGCCGCGCCGTGCTCGAAGATTCGCTCAAGGCCCTCGAACAGAAATACGCCGGCAAAGAGGTCCCGCTCCCGCCGCACTGGGGCGGTTTCCGCGTCGCGCCCGAAACCGTCGAGTTCTGGCAAGGCCGCCGCAGCCGCCTCCACGACCGCCTCCGCTACCGCCGCGACCCGAAGACGAACGAGTGGCTCGTCGAGCGCCTCGCTCCCTGAGTGCAGAGCGAAAGAGCGACAGATGACAGATCGACAGAACGCAACCCCCCGCCACCCCTCCGCTCCTCCATCGCTCCGTCTTTCTGTGGCTCTGTCCTCTGTCGCTCTGTTGTTCTAGTCATCCCCATGCTTCTCCACCTCGTGCGCCATGCCCACGCCCTTTCGGGGGATGAGGATCCGACGCGCCCGCTCAGCCCGCGCGGCCGCGCCGAGGTGGCCCGGCTCGCCCGTTTCCTGGGCGCCTGCGGCGTATTTCGTCCCGCCCATATCTGGCACAGTCCCCTCGCGCGCTCCCGCCAGACGGCCGACGATCTCGCCGCGCGCCTGCTCCTCGTCGACGCCCTGCGCGTCGAGATCCCCGGTATCCAGCCCGACGACGACCCTCGCGAGTTCGCCGAGCGCCTTCACCTGCACCCGAAAGACCGCGGCGATATCGCCGTCGTCGGCCACGAGCCCCACCTGTCCGCCCTCGCCTCGCTCCTCGTGCGCGGGAAAGCGCGCCCCGATCTCTTCGTATTGAAAAAGAGCGCGCTGCTCACGCTCGAACCGACCGGCGCGACCCATAAAGAGACCGGCCACGCCCGCTGGCGCGTGCGCTGGCAGGTCTCGCCCGAACTGCTCCCGCCTGCGGCGCCCTCGATCACCGCCCCTCCCCCCGCCGCCTGATAACGCCCCCGATCTCAGGTCTCAGATTTCCGACCTCATCCCTCCCCCATGAAGATCCTCCTCACCGGCGCCTCCGGCCTCGTCGGCGCCGCCTTCGCCGAATCCGCCTCGCGCCGCGGCCACCAGGTCGTCGGCATCGTCGGCCGCGCCTCGTTCAAGATCCCCGGCCTCGCGGAAAAACGCTCACTCGACCTCGCCGACTCCGGCGCTCTCACCGGCCTCGCCCTCGAGATCTTCCCCGACGCCATCGTCAACTGCGCCGCCATCTCCGAGCCCGCCCAGTGCGAGGCCGACCCCGTCCTTTCCCAGCAGCTCAACGTCGTGCTGCCCGCCACGCTCGCCCGCCTCGCCCACCACCTCAGCGCGCGCCTGATCCACGTCTCCACCGAACAGGTTTTCCCCGGCGACGCCCCTCCCTACTCCATCGCCTCGCCCCCCCGCCCCCTCAACCTCTACGGCCGCCAGAAGCTCGAGTCGGAAAAACAGGTCCACTCCGCCGCCGCCGAGTTCGCCGTCACCCTTCGCGCCCCGCTCCTCACCGGCAACAGCCCCTCGGGCGCGCGCAGCCTCCACGAGCGCCTCCTCGCCGACTGGGCCGCCGGCAAGACCCCGCGCCTCTACCGCGACGAGATCCGCCAGCCCTGCACCGCCTCCAATCTCGCCGAGGCGATGTGCGAGCTCTGCGAGCGCCACGACTTCCGGGGCGTTTTTCACTGGGCCGGCGCCGAGCCCCTTTCGCGCGTCGAACTGGCGAAACGGATTCGCGCCCGCTTCAAGCTCCCCCCCTCCGCCGCGCCCATCGCGGAGGTCAACCGCGCCGACGATCCCTCCACCGCGCGCCGTCCCGCCGATCTCACCCTCGATTGCAAGCCCCTCGCCGGCGCGCTCAAAACGCCGCTGGAGACCTTCGACGCCCAGCTCGACCAGCTCGTCGTCCCGCCCCCGGTGCGCTCCTGGTTCATGGCGCTCGCCTGAACGACAACTTCGACCACGAATGACACGGATCACCACGCATAAGAACAACGGCCGCGCTTGCGGCGGCATTTCCATCCGTGTGCATCCGTGAGATCCGTGGTTAAACAAATGCTCGACGTCCTTCCCACCCGCAGCGACTCCGCCGCCGCCAACATGGCGGCCGACTTTCTTCTGCTCAAACGCTACCCGGACAAAACGCGCGCCCGCTTCCGCGCCTACGGCTGGCATCGCCCCGCATTCACCTTCGGCTACTCGCAAAAAATCGCCTGGGTGCGCGCGCAGCTCCCCGCCGACGCGGACGGCGCGGAGCTCGTCCGCCGCCCCAGCGGCGGCGGGCTCGTCGACCATCGCGACGACTGGACCTACGCCCTCGTCATTCCCCGCGGCCATGCGCTGGAGACCGCTCGCGCCGTCGACAGCTACCGCGCCGTCCATGCCGCGCTCGCCGAGGCGCTCCGCGCCTGCGGCCAGCCCGCCGCGCTGAAGGAGAGTTGCGAGAAACCGCCCGAAGGCGCCGAAGACGAAGCCGGCTGCTCCGCCTCCGCCGGGCCGACCATCTGCTTCACCCGCCCCGAGCTTTACGACGTCCTCCATCCCGACTCCGGCCTCAAAATCGCCGGCGCCGCGCAAAAGCGCACCAAGGAGGGCCTGCTCTTCCAGGGCTCGCTCCTCCGTTCCGTCGCCGATCGTATCCGAGACTACGATACCTTTCACGCCGCGTTCGTCGCCGCCCTCTCCGGCGCGCTCGGGCTTCCCGCCGCCGAGATCCCTTGGCCGGATTACTCCGAAGGCGAGCTCGAGGCGTTGACCGAGCACATCGTCCCGGGCCGATGGGCCGATGTTCGGTG
>CAMLNJ010000224.1 GCA_946481225.1 uncultured Verrucomicrobiota bacterium
CACAGGACGTCGTCCTGGCTCACGGAATGCAGCGTCGACGAGAAGACCCGGGAGCGAAACTGCTCGATATGGCGGTCGCTGGCCTCTCCGGAGCTGGACTCGGACGCGCCCGGGAAGCTGGTCTTCGTCATCAATGCGGTCGACGATTATGGTTTTGTGGGGTCCGCGCCCTACGCTCCGGCAAGCATCGCGTTCTCCACCTTGCACATGGCCGGCTCGGCCGTCTTCGCCTGGCGGCTCTGGCGGCGCAATCTCGCCGCGCCCGCGGCCCGCGGGCATCTCCGCGTCGCCCTCGCTTTCCTGGTCGCCTCCGGGCTCGGCCCGCTCGCGCTCGGTCCCATCGCCGCGTTTGGCCTGCGCGACACGCCGCCCTACCAGCTCTGCATCTACTTTTACCTCCACGCCCAATACAACGGCTGGTTCCTCTTCTTCCTCCAGGCGCTCGCGCTTCATGAACGCGCGGTCAATGGCGAGACCCCGCCCGACCGCCGCGCCTCCACGCTCGCGCTCCGCTGGCTTGGTGTCGGGGCGGTCCTCACGCTCGCGCAATCCACGCTTTGGCTCGGCCCGCCCGCGTGGGTCCACGTGGTCGCGGGCCTCGGCGGCGTCGCGCAACTCGTGGGCTTCGGCTATCTTCTTCGCGCCCTGCACGGCGCGGGCGGCGTCGCCGCGTCGGGTGGCGCCGCCCGCGCGCTGACCTCGCTCGCCCTCGGCGCCTTCGGGCTGAAACTGGTTCTCCAAACCGCCGCGGCCTGGCCCGGTCTCGCCGCCCTCGCCGGCCATCGCTTCGTGGTCATCGCCTTTCTGCACCTCGTTTTCCTCGGCGTCGTTACTCCTGCGATCCTCGCCTGGGCGCTGCGGGCGCGCTGGTTGCGCGATGGACTCGTCGTCCGTCTTGGGCTTGGGATCTTCTTCGTCGCCGCGGCCGTCTCCGAAGCTGTTCTTGTCGCCGCCGCCTTTGGAATGTCGCCTCCCGGCGGCCTCCCGGGCTTTCTTCTCGGCACCGCTGTTTTGATGGCGGCGGCCGTTCTGCTTTTGCTTATCGCCTTTCTCCTCCTTGTTTCGCGCCTTCGCCCGATTTCCCCTCCATGAACGCCTTTGAATCCCCGCCCGCTCCCGCGCTGGATCTTGCCCTGGTGCGCAAATACTCCGTGGCCGGGCCGCGCTACACGTCCTACCCGCCGGCCACGCGCTTCACCGCCGGTCCCGCCGACATCGATCTCGAGGCCGCGCTTGCCGAGGACAACGCGTCCGACGAGCGCCCGCTCTCGCTCTACGTCCACCTGCCCTTCTGCGAATCGCGCTGCTGGTATTGCGGATGCACTACGGTCATCATGCGCGACCACGACCGCGCGAATCCCTACCTCGATTACCTCGAAAAGGAGCTCGCCCTTTACGCGTCGCGCCTGAACCGCCGCCGCCCCGTCACCCAGCTCCACTTCGGCGGCGGCACGCCCACCTTTCTCGCGCCCGCGCAGCTGCGCCGCCTCGGCGCGATGTTGCACGAGCGTTTCCGTTTCGCGCCCGACGCCGAGATCAGCGTCGAGATCGACCCGCGTCGCCTCTCGCTCGACCACATCCAGGCGCTGGCCGACATCGGCGCACGCCGCGCCTCGCTCGGCGTGCAGGACACCAATCCCGAGGTGCAGGCCGCGATCCATCGCCATCAGCCGCACGCGCTCAACGAACAGGCCTTCGCCTGGCTGCGCGGCGCGGGCTTCAACTCGATCAACGTCGATCTGATCTACGGTCTGCCGCTGCAAACGCCCGACACCATCCACCGCACCATCGAGGAGGTGCTCGCCCTCGGGCCCGACCGGCTCTCGGTGTTCAGCTACGCGCACGTGCCCTGGCTCAAGCCCGCGCAAAAGATATTCGACGAGCGCGGCCAGTTGCCCGACGCCGAGCGCAAGTTGACCATGTTCGCCGCCGCGCACCGCCAGCTCACGGACGCGGGCTACGTCGACATCGGCCTCGACCACTTCGCGCGTCCCGAGGACGAGCTCGCCCGCGCCCAGGCCGCCGGCACCTTGCAGCGCAACTTCCAGGGCTACAGCACGCGTGCCGGAGCCTCGCTCTATGGACTCGGCATGTCGTCGATCTCGTCCACGCCCGACGTCTATTTCCAAAACCAAAAGACGCTCGCCGAATATCGCGCCGCGCTCGACGCCGGCCGCCTGCCGGTGGAGCGGGGCCTCCGGCTCACGGAAGAGGACAAGCGCCGCCGCACGATCATCATGCGCGTGATGTGCGACCGTCGCCTCGATTTCGCCGGCCTCTCGCGCGAGTTCGGTTTCGATTTCGCGGAAACCTACGCCGCCGAGCTCGCCTCGCTCACGGACCTCGAGGCCGACGGCATCGTGCGCCGCGAGCCGGGCGGTCTGGTCGTCACGCCGCGCGGCGCGCCCCTCCTGCGCATTGTCGCGATGCGTTTCGACGCGTCGACCTACGCCGCCGCCCGGCAGCACTCGCAGACGGTGTGAGGTTGTTCGGCTCTCTGTAGGCCGGACCGGTGGGAAGGGATGCCCGACCAGCGGGAAGGCCTACGCCGACCGCCTATACCGACCGCCTGCACTCGAAGCCGACGCGCCTACTCCAGCCTAAACCCTTCCGCGGGGTCGTAGGTCACCACGTGGAGGCGGCGCTCCCGCGCCTCGATCCGGCCCGACCAACGAGGCGCCGGCGCGTCCCCGGGTCCGCCGACGATCTCGATCTCCACCTCGTGCGGACCCGGCGCCAGGCGTTCGCGCCACACGTCGATCGCCGGCCCGTCGTTCGAGATGCCTTTCGCCTCGAATTCCCGTTCCGCCATGCGTCCGTCCACGCGCAGGAGCACCCGCACCGGCGAGCGCCGCGGCTTCTCCCTTGGCGCGCCGCGCATATGCACCGGCGTTCCGGCGTCATCCCGAGTCTCGGCGGCCGCGATCCGCGCGCCGAACACCTTGAACGAGAACACCAGCTCCGGCGCGGTCGGTTCCGGGTTCGCCACCTGCAAGCGGCTCAGCCCCAACGTCACCGCAAGCACGAGTCCGCAGAGCGCGCCGAGCGCCGCGATCCGTGGAAAACTCCACGACGCGGCGACCATGGCGGCCTTTCCGCCTCGCGCAAAATCCGCCGCCTCGCGCGCCAGCGCCCCGGCGTCGGCGGGAGTGTAGTCCGCCACCCGCCAACCGCCCGTGGCGCCGCCCGCGCGCGCGGGCCGAAACTTCGGGTGACGCTCCCCCGCGAGCCGATCGGCGATCCATCGATTCCCGTCGCGCGCCGCCGCCTCGGCCCGCGCGTCGCGCACGATCAGGACGCGCGCCACGCCTTCGGCCAGCAGGCGCTCGACGAATTTCGGACGCACCCAGCCCGCGGTCGGCACGGCATGCACCTGATAATCGGGTAAACGCGCGCGCCAGACGGCCTCGTTGAAAAAATTCATCCCGCCGCAGGCGTCCGCCGCGACGAGCGCCACGCACACCGCCCGCCCCGGCGCCTGCGCGGCGCGGGCCTCGGCCTGGATGCGGGGCTCGATCGCCACGGCGTCGAACCACGGCAGATGCATCGCCTCCGAGTCGCAGGAGCCCACGCACACCGCGCAGCCCACGCAGCGCGAAGGGTCCACCCAGGCTTGGGTCGGGAGGCGTTTCCCGTCGGTTCTCGGCACCATGCGCACGGCGTCGAAGGGGCAATCCTGCACGCATTGGGTGCAGGCGTGGCAACGGTCGGCCTCGACCACGGTCTGGAAGTTCGCGGACGGCCGCACGCCATTCTCGTCCGCGCGCGGCGTGAAGCGCCGCCCCAGAAGCCAGGGCAGCCCCGCCGCGAGGACAAAGCCCCCGCCGAGCACCAGCCACAGCCCGCCCTCCCGGAAGCGCAGCGCGAGCGCGAGCGGGGTGAGATACCAGGCGTCGACCGTGAGATGCGCCGCCTTCTCCGCCATCGCGGCCGGCGCGTCGAGCGGCGCCGGCGCCAGCCAGGCGGCGAGCGCGAGCGGCAGCAGAAAGGCGACGACCAGACGGCGATCGGGCAGGAGTCGCACGCGATTCAGGCGGATGAGGTGCGCCACGAGCCCCAGCGCGATCACCAGCGGCAGGAGCATGTGCAGGAAGAATACGACGAAGAACAACAGGCTCGGCACGAGCCGGTCGGTGAGAAACAGGCGGCTCAAGGGTTCGCCGAAAATCGGCAGCGCATCGAGCGACCCCATCGAGGTGACGGCGATCTTTTGCGCCGGCTGGTCCCAGGCCAGCCAGAGGCCCGTCCAGCCGATGAACCAGACGAGGCCCACCAGCGCCACGCCGCTGGCCCAGGGCAGCCAGCGCGCGCCGGTGAACTTGCGCGCGAAAAACATCCGCGCCGCGTGGACGAGGAGGAAGAACATCACCAGGTCCGAGCTGTAGCGATGCAGCGCGCGCACCCAGCCGCCGAGGCTCCGGCCGCGCAGCGCATCGAGCGAGGCGTGGGCCTGCGCGAGGCTCGACGAATACCAGATCAACAGGAGCACGCCCGAGGCGACGGCGACGAGCAGGGCGAGGTTGGCAATGCGTCCGGCCTGGCCGAGCGGGTCCGCCCCCGCCGGCAGGACGCGGGCGAAAGCGCCGTCGAGACGGGCGAGGACGTTGTCCACCCGCGCGAGGACCGCCTCGCCTCGCGCCGATGGCGCGGGGGCCGGCCCGGGATTCTCCGGACGAGAGGAGCCGCTCATGGATGGGCGGCGACGGCGACCTCGGGGACCTCGGCGGCGAGCGCGAGCACGGCCTCGCGGAGCCAGCCCTGGTGGCGAGGGTCGAGATTGAAGCGGTAGGCGACGCGGCCCTCGGCATCGATGAGGATGAAGAGATTGGCGTGGTCGATCACGCCGGTCTCGGGGTTCCGCCGGGCGGAAAACTGGAAATCGCGCAGGACGGGCCGCATGCGCTCCGGCGCGCCGTTGAGATAGCGGAAGGCGGGGTAGCCGAGCCCGTAGGCGTCGGCGACGCCGGCCATCAGATCGGTGGTGTCGTATTCGGGATTCAGCGACAACGCCACGACGTCCAGCCGCGACCTGACCCGGGGAGGCAGGCCTTCGAGCAGCTCGCGCACCTGCGCAAGGATCTGCGGGCAGGTGGTCGAGCAAAGCGCATAGACGCCGGTGACCAGCGTCACGCGTCCGCGCAGATCGGCGAGCGCGACGGGCCGGCCGCGGTGGTCGGCGAGGGCGAAGTCGGGCGGCGCGAGCCGGGTGCGGATGCGTTCGCCCGGAAAGGGAGGCGGCGCCTCGGCCACGGAGGGCGGGCGCCCGTAGGCGTAGAGCGCGGAGGCGACCGCGAGCCCAGCGGCGAGCCCCAGCGCGGCGGCGCGGTGGTGCCGCCGCCATGAAGCCGTCGCCCCCGCGGCCCCGCGTGCGCCGAAGCGCCAGACGACCAGCAGGAGGCCCACGATGAAGGCCGGCTCGGCCAACATGATCACGACCGACATCCACTCCATCCCGCCGGTGCGCGGGTCGTAGCTGAAGCACCAGATCTTGAACTCCCGGGAGAAGTCGCTCCACGCGCCCCAGCCCGCGGGGGCGAAGATCACGAGCAGCAAAAACACCTCGTAGACCAAGGTGGCCATGCCGAGGAAGGCGGGCAGCCCGTAGCCGGTGAAAAAGGTCCCCAGCGTCTCCCGCAGGCGGCGAAGCCAGGCGGGAGCGCGGGGCGCGGGATCGAAGGCGGGGGCCATGGGGGATGGGCGGAGGATTAGACGAAGGGCGTAGCGGAACGGCGGAGCCGTATCGTCGGGGCGCGCTCAGCGGACGTGCCAGACGTCGGCGAGGGCCTTCCAGTTGGCGAAGTAGTAGACGGCGAAGCAGGCGAGGAA
>CAMLNJ010000225.1 GCA_946481225.1 uncultured Verrucomicrobiota bacterium
CCGTGCGCTTCCGCATGCTCCATCCCGCCAGCGCGCCCGGCGCCGACGGCGAGGTCCTCACCATCGACGGCCACGTCTTCCAGGAAGAGCCCTACGTCGACGGCAGCCGCGTGATCGGTGACAACCCCCGCTCGCAATGGTTCGGCGCCCGCGGCGGTCACGGCGCTCGCGACCGCTTCGAAGCCGTGCTCGCCAGCGCCGGCGGCGACCACCGCGTGCCCGGCGACTACCTCTACCGCTCGCTCATCGCCCTCCTCGGCGGCGGCGACATGGCCGACGGCCAGTGGGGCATCTTCCGCGTCACCGCGCCCGGCAAGGACGCCGTGATCGTCAACCAGGCCTCCGCCAACGGATCCCTCACCGTCTCGGGCGCCAACTCCGTCAACCCCGCCACCGGCGTCTTTGCGAAGTCCGTGAAGATCTTCTCCGGCGCCTCGACCTCCGGCGAAGCTCTCGCCACCGCCGAGGTGGATCCGCTCACCGGCGCGTGGAACGTCAGCCAGGCGCTCACCGGCGCGGCCCCCTCCGAGATCAGCGTGCTCTCCTCCGACGGAGGCGTCGCCCGGTTCTCGCTCAAGACCCAGAGCACCGTGCTCAAGGCCACCGTGTCGAAGCCCGCCGAGCCGGCCCGCGCGCCCTCGCCCGTGCTCCGTCGCTACGAACAACGCCGCGACCAAGGCTCGCGCCCGCCCGAGGGCAAGAAGTCCTTCCGCACCAAGTGATGCCCTTCGCCAGAAGCGCTTGCATCCCAGGTGGACGGGCGGGTCCCTCCGCCCGTCGCGCGCTCCGGCGCGTCGCCCTCCTCGCCTCGGCGGTCCTCGCGACCGCCGGGGCTTTTCTCCGGGCGGAATCCGCGTCGTCCGCGACGCGCCTCGAGCACGAGGGACTCGCCGTCGAGTGCGCCGTCCTGCCGCCCGACGCCTCGCAAACCGCTCCCCGCGCCGGCGAACCGGCGCGTATCCGTTTCACCATCACCGACACCACCACGGGCGAGCCGTTCACGCGGCTCGGCCCCGCCGCGTGGCTGAGCCGCCACGGCGGCGGCGGCGCGACCCCGCGAACCTGCTCCGAAAAAATCCGCGAGTTTCTCGGCGGAAGCATCTTCGCCAAAGCCGACGCGGACCTGAACACGTTCCGCGTCCTCGCCCTCAACGACGACGCGACCATCACCGTCGTCGACCCCCTCTTCGGCTTCGGCGGCACCAAGCTGCTCGCCCTCGTTCCGCTCGCCAGCCCCGGCGCCGACTGGGCTCTCTCCGCCGACTCCGCGCGACTCTTCGTCACCCAACCCGAGGCCGGTCGCGTTGCCGTGGTGGACACCGCCACCTGGCTCGTCACCGCAAATCTCGCCGTGTCCGGCTCGCCCGGCCGCGCCGCCCTCCAACCCGACGGCCATTATCTCTGGGTCGCTCGCGAAGGGGGCGTCGCCGTCATCACCGCCACCTCCGATTCGCCCGCCGTCGTCGCCAACCTCGACACCGGCGCCGGCCCGCATGACATCGTGTTTTCGGCCGACAGCCGCTGGGCCTTCGTGAGCAACGCCACCGCGCAGACCCTCTCGGTCATCGACATCCGGCAGCTCAAAAAAACACGCGACATCCCCCTCGAAGGCCGTCCCGCCGCGCTCGCCTACTCCCGCCTCGGCGACGCCGTCTACCTCGCCGAAGTCGACAAAGGAGAAATCCTCGTCGTGGACGCCGCGAAGCACACCATCGCGGCCCGTATCGCCACTCCGCCCGGCGTCTCGCACCTGCGCTTCGCCCCCGGCGACCGCTTTTGTTTCGCGCTCAACCCCGCCGCGGACCGCGTGCATATCCTCGACGCCTCCACCAATCGCCTTGTCCAAAGCGCCGCCGTCGAGGGCGGCCCCGAGCAAGTCGCTTTCTCCGGCGACATGGCCTTTGTTCGCCGCCGCGCCACGCCGCTCGTCGCGATGATGCCGCTCAAGGAGATTGGTCGCGAAGGCCAGCTCGTCGCCGTGGGCGAGTTCCCCGGCGGCGAGGCGCCCTTCGGCGCTCGCACGTCCCTCGCCGACAGCCTCATGACCGCGCCGGGCAAAAGCTCCGTCGTCGTCGCCAACCCCACCGACAAGGCCATCTACTACTACATGGTCGGCATGGCCGCCCCGATGGGGAATTTCGGGAACTACAACCGCGTGCCCCGCGCCGTCATGGTCGTGGACCGCAGCCTGCGCGAGGTGTCGCCCGGCGTCTATGAGACCGCCGTCACGCTCCCCGCCGCCGGGGCGTATGACACTGTGTTCTTCCTCAACTCCCCGCGCATCGCCCACTGCTTCCGCATCGAAATCCCGGATAACCCCTCCCTCGCCGCCGCCGCGCCCGGCGCGCGCTTCAGCCTCTCGCCCATTTCGCCCGCGCGCCTGGTCGCCGGCGAAAAGACCCGTGTGGTCTTTCGCCTTTCCGGCGCCGCGCCCGGACCGGCGCCGACCGACCTTTCGTTTCGCGTCATGCTCGCCCCCGGCGTGTGGAACCGCCGCCGCTCCGCCGAGTATGCGAGCGACGGCACCGCGAGCTTCGAATTCACCCCGCCCGAGCCAGGCGTTTATTACGTTTACGCCGAGGCGCCGTCGGCCGGTCTTTCCGCCAAGCAGGCGCCCGTGCTGATCCTCGAAGCCACCTCGCCGGACACCGCCGCCACGCCGTAAGCGCCCCCCTCTTTTCCATGCTTCTCCGCCGATTCGTTCGCCTCCTGATCCTCCTCTCCATCTGCGCCGCATCCGCGCGCGCGGCGACCACCATCCCCGACGTCGAGCTGCAGGACCAGAACGGTCGCAAGGTGAAGTTCTACACCGATCTCGTGAAGGACCGCGTGGTGGCGGTGAACTTTATCTTCACCCGCTGCACCACGGTTTGCCCGGGCCTCGGAGTCAGCTCCGCCGCGCTCGCCCGCCACTTGTCCGAAACCGCCGGCGAGGGTGTCACGCCTCCGCGCATCATCTCGATCAGCATCGACCCCGAGAACGACACGCCCGAGCGCCTGCGCGCCTGGAGCGAGAACTTCGGCGCCGCGCCCGGCTGGACCCTCGTCACCGGTTCACGCCGCGACATCGATGCGCTGCTCAAGGCGCTCCAAGCCTACACGCCCGACATCAACCTCCACAGCTCCGCTTTCCTCCTCGGCAACGACGCCACCGGACAATGGAAACGCGTCGGCGGCTCCGCCGCGCCCGCCAAGTTGACCGAGGCCCTCGCCGAGCTTTCCGCCGCGCCCGCCCCGGCCCTCGCTCCTGTCGAGCCTGCGCCTTTGACCCCGCCCGCGCCCTTGCCTGCCGAGAGCAACGCCAGCGCCGCGGCCGCGCGTTATTTCCCCGACACGGTCCTGCTCAACCAGCACGGCCAGCCGGTCCACTTCTACACCGATCTGCTCAAGGGCAAGGTTGTCGTCATCAGCACCATCTTCGCCGACTGCGGCGGCGTGTGCCCGCTCATCGTCGAGCGCTTTGCCAAGGTGCAGGAAAAGCTCGGTGACCGCGTCGGCCGCGATGTCACCCTCATCTCGATCTCCGTCGATCCGGTCAACGACACCCCCGAGCGTTTGCACGGTTACGCCGAGCGCGCGGGCGCCAAGCCTGGCTGGCATTTCCTTACCGGGGAAAAAGCGAACGTGGACTTCGTCCTGAAGCGCCTCGGCCAATACGTCGAATCGCGCGACGCGCATTCGAACATCTTCATCATCGGCAACGAGCCGACCGGCCTCTGGAAAAAAGCTTTCGGCCTCGCGCCCGCCGAGGACGTCATCGAGATCGTCGAGAGCGTGCTTACCGACCGCAGCTAGCGACACGGCGCCACGTCCATGCCGCACCCGAATCCGCTCCGGCTTCTTGGTCTTCTCGGCGGACTGGCATGTGTGGTGGCCACCGGGGCGGAGGCTCCGTCTGCGGCGGAACGCGGGCGCCTGCTTTATGAGCAAGGCATCGGCGCCGGCGGACGCCGTCTTTCCGCCGCCACCGGCGCCGAACAGGCTCTTTTGCCGCCAACCTTCTCCGCCTGCCTGAACTGCCACGGCGCCGATGGTCGCGGCCGCACCGAGGGCGGAGTAATCGTGCCGCCGATAACCTGGGAGCAACTGGACAAACCTTACGGCGTCACCACGCCCGGCGGACGACGACGCGTCGCCTACGACGAGGTCACCTTCCACGTGGCCCTCACGCGCGGCGTGGACCCGTCGGGGCACACCTTGGCGCCGGCTATGCCGCGCTACTCGCTCACCCCGCAAGAATCGTCCGACCTCGCCGCCTATCTCCGGCAGATCGGCGAGCGCTCCATCCCCGGCGTGAGCGACGACACGATCCTGCTCGGCTGGCGCGCTCCGGCGGGCGCATCGGCGATCGTGGCTGCGAGCGTCATCGAAGCCTGGTGTGCCGAGATCAACGCGACGGGCGGCATCTTTCAGCGCCGGGTGCGGGCGGTCGCGCTCGGCGACGGCGCGCAACCGGCCTTCGCCGTCCTGTCCATCGGCGAAGGCCGAGCCGATTCGTCCGCCGCGCTCGCGCTCGCCCGAAGCGGTGTCCCCGTGCTCATCGCGGGTCGCGCGCCCGGCGAGGAGCGCGGACACGAGCGCTGCTTGTTTGCTCTTCTTCCCGCTGACTCGGCGCCCCACGGAGCCGCCGAGATGCCGCCGCAAAGCGTCGAAGACTACTTTGCGTTTGTCCGCCGGCACTCGCTGCCCGCGGCCGAGCACGACCTGCAACTCGCCTTGCTGGCCTCCGCCCGAGTGGTGCTGGAGGCGCTCAAAAACACCGGCCGCGAACTCGACCGCGAAAAGTTCCTGACCGCGTTGGAGGCGCTTTCGGGCGTCGAGACCGGCTTCACCCCTCCCGCGAGTTTCACGCCTCGTCGACACGTCGCCACCTCGGGCGTCTACGCGATCCCGGCACACCGCTTTTCACCACCATGACCAAGCCAATACCCTCGTTCCTGATCGGCATACCTGTCTACGACGGCGTCGACCTGCTCGATGTCGCTGCGCCCTGCGAGTTGTTCAACTGGATGAAAGAGAGCGTGGCCAAGACGCTTTCGGTCGAGATCCGGCTCGTCGCGCCCACGCTCGCGCCCGTGACGGCACGCGGCGGCCTTCTGCTCACGCCGCAAGGCACCTTCGACGGGACCCCGAAGCTCGATCTGCTGTGGGTTCCCGGCGGCAACGCCGACCAGCTCAAGCTCCGCATGGAGGATCCCGTGTATCTGAATTTCATGCGGTCCCGCGCGAAACACGCGACCTACGTGACCTCGGTGTGTGAAGGCGCGCTCTTGCTCGCGAGCGCCGGTCTGCTCGACGGCTACAAGGCGACCACGCACTGGGCCTTTCTGCCCTGTTTGCGGGCCTACAAGAAGGTGAAGGTCGTGCCGGGCTATCCGCGCTATCAGGTCAACCGATTCAAAGGCGCCAAAGGCGGCTGGCGCTACGTGGTCACGGGCGGCGGCGTGTCCTCCGGCCTCGACGAGGCGCTCAAGCTGATTGAGTTGATCGCGGGCCGGGCGGTGGCGAAGAGCGTGCAGCTCAACACCCAGTATTTCCCCGAGCCGCCGGTTACCGGCAGCATCCCCACGCCCACGGGCTGCCCCTTGGATGAGGCCTAGGGAAACGTGGGCGTGGATAATCCACGCCCCCTTTTCGTCAGGACGGTTTCTTGAGGTTCTTCTTCAACGACGAGCAGCCGCAGCCCTCGTCGGCGGAGCCGCAGCCAGTCTTCGCGCGGCGGTGCTTGCGCCAAGCTCGCGCGATCAGCCACCCCGCGGCGAAAGCCACGATCAGGAAGGCGAGGGGCGTTTGCCAATCGGCGGGCAT
>CAMLNJ010000226.1 GCA_946481225.1 uncultured Verrucomicrobiota bacterium
CTCGACCATCAGGTCCGCCGCGATCTTCTCCAGGTCGGCGCGCACCTTCGCCAGTTCCACGCCGGCCGGCACGCTCGCCACGGCGCGGAGTTGAAAGATCTTCCCGCCGCCCATCGGGGCCTCGACGCGCTCGCTGGCGAGGTCCTCGACGTTGAGCCCGTGCGCCGCCAGCACGCCCGATACCTCGCGCAGGATGCCCGGCCGGTCCGAACCGACCAGATCCAGCGCCGCCAGCCGCGCCGGCGCGCCGCTCGCATCCACCCCGCCCGCTCCCCCCGTCTCGCGCGTCACGTCGACGCGCAGCCCGGCCAGCCCGCGCAGCGCCGTCGCCAGCCCGTCCGCCCGCGATGGCTCGATTTCCAGGCGAACGATACCCGCGAACTCCCCTCCCAGCCGGCACATGCGACTTTCCAGCCAGTTGCCGCCGTGTTCGGCGATGGTCGCCGCCACCACGCGCACAAGGCCGGGTTGATCACGTCCGATCAGGGTAAGCACCAGGGTAGTTGTCATAGCGCCGCCAAGTTCGCCCCCTTCATCGCCTGCGACAAACAAACTTCCCGCCCCGCCGTCGCGCCCCGCCCGTCCCGCACCAATGTTCGTATTACGAACATTGGGTTTGGCGGCACACCGTAAGCGCGCGGTTGACGCGCCTCGCGTCTTCGTCCCTTTCCCCTGCAAAACTCCGGTCCCTCTCCCTCCCCCCCCTCTTTCTCTTTCACGCGATGTCCAAAGGCAAAAAGCCGTCCGACGAACAACCCGAGCTCCCCCTCTCCGGCCAACCCGCGCCCGAAGCCCCTCCCTCCGCGCCCCAAGACTCCGCTCCCGCCGCCGTTCCCACGCCCGCCTCTCAGGTCTCGGCTCTCGGCTCCCAGCCCTCCGACAGCTCTTCTCATTCCGACGAAGCCGCCATCCCCTCCGCCGAGGCCGCCGTGCCCGTCGCCCCGCAAAACAACGACGCCGCCCCGCTCGCGCACAGCTACCGCAACTGGTTCCTCGACTACGCCAGCTACGTCATTCTCGACCGCGCCGTTCCCCACCTCGACGACGGCCTCAAGCCCGTCCAACGCCGCATCCTCCACACCCTCTGGGACAAGGACGACGGCCGCTTTCACAAGGTCGCCAACATCGTCGGCGCCACCATGGCCTTTCACCCGCACGGCGACGCCTCCATCGGCGCCGCCCTCGTCGGCATGGGCCAACGCGGCTGGCTGATCGAGCCCCAGGGCAACTACGGCAACACCCTCACCGGCGACGACGCCGCCGCGCCGCGTTACATCGAGTGCCGCCTCACCCCCTTCGCCCGCGAGGTCCTCTTCAATCCGAAGACCACCCTCTGGCAAAAATCCTACGACGGCCGCTCCCAGGAGCCCATCACGCTCCCCGCCAAGTTTCCGATCACCCTCCTCGAGGGCTGCGAGGGCATCGCGGTCGGTCTCACGACCAAGATCCTCCCGCACAACTTCAACGACCTCTGCCGCGCGGCGATCAACCACCTCCAGGGAAAAACCTTCCGCATCCGCCCCGACTTCCCCTCCGGCGGCATCGCCGACTTCTCCAACTACAACGACGGCGAACGCGGCGCCAAAGTGAAGGTCCGCGCCAAGATCGAGCAGCGCAGCAAATACCAGTTCGCCATCACCGAGCTTCCCTTCGGCACCACCACCGAGTCGCTCAAGTCGTCGATCGAAAGCGCCATCGCCAAGGGCAAGCTCAAGGTGAAGCGCATCGAGGACATGACCTCCGAGTCCGTCGAGATCCTCGTCGAGCTCAGCTCCACCGCCGACCCGGATAAATTCATCGACCAGCTCTACGTCTTCACCGACTGCGAGGTCACGCTTTCCCCCGCCGCCTGCGTCATCATCGACGACAAGCCCAGCTTCATGGGCGTATCCGAAATCCTGCGACGCTCCGTCGACCGCTCCAAGGCCCTCCTCGGCCAGGAGCTCGAGATCCGCCTCGGCGAGCTCGACGACCAGTGGCACGCCGACTCCCTCGAGCGCATCTTCATCGAGGAAAAAGTCTACCGTCGCATCGAAGGCGCCAAGACCTGGGAAGCCGTGCTCGAGGAGATCTCCGAAGGCCTGAAGCCCCACGTCAAAAAGCTCCGCCGCGAGGTGACGCACGACGACCTCGTCCGCCTCACCGAGATCCGCATCAAGCGCATCTCCGCCTACAACCGCTTCAAGGCCGACGAGGCCATCCAGGCCCTCGAAAAGGAGATGAAGCAGGTGAAGCACGACCTCGCCCACCTCACCGACTACGCCGTCGCCTGGTTCGAGCGCCTTCAGGAAAAGTTCGGCAAAGGCGTGAAGCGCCGCACCCAGAGCGACGAGATCGAGCAGATCAGCGCCGCCAGCGTCGTCACCGCCAACCAGAAGCTCTACGTCAACAAGACCGAGGGCTTCATCGCGCTCAACACCCGCAAGGACGACTTCGAGTTTGTGCAGGACGTCACCCCGCTCGACGACGTGGTCGCGTTCATGCAGGACGCCACCTGCAAGCTGGTGCGCGTCGCCGACAAGGTTTTCGTCGGCAAAAACATCGAGCACCTCCACGTCGTGCCGAAGGACGGCGACGACCGCTTCTACACCATCGTCTACCAGGACAAGGAGAGCGGAAAAGCCTTCGCCAAGCGTTTCCAGCTCGGCGGCATGACGCGCGAAAAAGTCTACAACCTTGCCGCCAGCGAGGGCTCGAAACTCGTCTTCTTCGACGAAACGAAAAACCCCGAGAGCCTGCCCAAGGCGCTGACCATCTATCTCAGCGGCCGCTGCCCGGCGCGCGTGAAGGAGTTCATCTTCGACCTGAGCGAACTGACCGTCGGCGGCCGCGGCAACAAGGGCGTCACCGTCACGCAATATCCCATCCGCGACGTGAAGCGCGCGTGAGGCCGATCACGGCCTATAGGCTGTGTCTTGTAAATAGACCGGAGCAGCGTGAGCGAGAAAGGGCGCTCGGCCAAGGCGACCGAGGCGGAGGCGGACCGGAGGTCCGTGCCGCCGAGGGCAACGCCGGCCCAGCGCTCTTTCTCGTTTCACTCGTAGAGCGCCAGCGATGCTCCGGTTTACTTACAAGACACAGCCTAAATCCAGACTCGGTGGGCGTGCGTGTCCCTGCGCACGCCGCCTTGGCCGGGCCGGTCGATCTGCGGCCGGAATGGGAACATATTGCATGAAGCCGAACGCGTTCGGACGCGTCTCGGCGCACAGACACCGTATGTTTTTCCCCCCATGCACCCGACCGCGACCCCGACCCTCCTCTGCCGCGCCACCCGTCTCGCACGCGGCTTCGCCTCCCTCTGCGCCCTCGCTCTCACGCTCGTCTTCGCGACGACCGAAGCCGTCGCCGCCACCGTCGCGCCGGCCCGCGAGCAATTGTTCAACGACGCCTGGCGCTTCCACCTCGGCGACGCTGCGGGCGCCGAGAAACCCGATTTCGCCGACGCCTCCTGGCGTGCCCTCGACCTCCCCCACGACTGGTCCATCGAGGGCGAATTCTCCGAGGCCCACGCCAGCGCCACCGGCTACCTCCCCGGCGGCACGGGCTGGTATCGCAAACAGTTCACCCTGCCCGCCGACACGCAGGGCCGTCGCGTTTTCCTCCGCTTCGAGGGCGTCTACCGCAACAGCGACGTCTGGCTCAACGGACACCACCTCGGCCACCGCGCCTACGGCTACATCGACTTCGAATACGACCTCACCCCGCACCTTCGCCCGCCCGGCCAGGCCAACGTCCTCGCCGTCCGCGTCGCCCGCGAAAACGTCGCCGACTCCCGCTGGTATCCCGGCACCGGCATCTACCGCGACACCTGGCTCACCGTTCTCGACCCCGTCCACGTCGCCCGCCACGGCACGTTTATCACCACCCCCGCCATCGACGCCGAGGTCGCCGAGGTGAACAGCAGCTGCGAGGTGCGCAACACCTCCGCCTCCGCCGCCGACATCACCGTCACCGCCGAGGTCTTCGACGCCGAGGGCCGCCGCGTCGTCGGCGCCACCCGCACGCAAAAGATCGAGGCCGGCGCGCAGTGGGCCTTCCCGCTCTACCACCCGGTTGCCAAGCCCCGCCGCTGGGATGTCGCCGATCCCTACCTCTACCAGGTCGTCCACACCGTCACCGTCGGCGACCGTGTCGTCGACACCGTCCGCACTCCCCTCGGTATCCGGGACTTCCGCTTCGACGCGAACACCGGCTTCTACCTCAACGGCCGCAACCTGAAGATCAAAGGCGTCTGCATCCACCACGACGCCGGCAACACCGGCGCCGTCGTCCCGCGCGCCGTGCTCGAGCGCCGCCTCCGCATCTTGCGCGACATCGGCGTCAACGCCATCCGCTGCTCCCACAACCCCATGGCCGACGACCTCTACGAACTCTGCGACGAGCTCGGCTTCCTCATGATGGACGAGACCTTCGACGAGTGGGAGCTCGGCAAGCGCAAATGGGTGAAAGGCCGCAACGTCGGCACCGCCGAGCGCGCCGGCTACAGCGACGACTTCGAGACCTGGGCCGTCCGCGACACCGAGGACGCCATCCGCCGTTCCCGCCGCCACCCCTCCGTCATCCTCTACAGCATCGGCAACGAGATCGACTACCCGACCGATCCCTACGTCCACCCGCGTTCGCGCCAGGTCGAGATCTTCAAAGACGACCCCGACCAGCCCTCGATGACCCGCCTCGCCCTCGTCGCGCCCGAGCTCATCGCCGCGGTCAAGCGCATGGACCCCACCCGCCCCGTCACCATGGCCATCTCCAACGCCCCCGCCGCCAACGCCATCGGCCTCTCCAACATGCTCGATGTAGTGGGATACAACTACCAGGAGGCCGCCTACGACGAGGATCACGCCCGCTTCCCCGGCCGCGTGCTCTACGGCAGCGAAAACGGCGACCGCCTCGAAGACTGGTATGCGGTCCGCGACAAGCCCTTCATCTCCGCGCAATTTCTCTGGACCGGCTTCGACTTCCTCGGCGAGGCCGAGAGCTGGCCCAACCACGGCAGCGGCGCCGGCCTCTTCGACAGCGCCGGCTTCCCAAAAACCGACGCGCTCCGTCGCGAGGCCCTCTGGTCCGAGAAACCCGTGCTCCACCTCCGCGCCTACCGCCCCGTCCGCGCCCCCGAAGGCCAGGGCGAAAACGACAGGCCCCGCCGCCGCTTCGGTCCCGCTCACTGGAACGCCATCCCCGGCAACGACGAACCCGCCATGGTCGTCGCCTACACCAACCTCCCCGAAGTCACGCTCACCCTCAACGGCCGCGTCGTCGGCACCGCCAAATCCGAGGACGGCGTCGCCCGCTGGCCCTCCGTGCCCTGGGAGGCCGGCGTGCTGACCGCCACCGCCACACCCGCGTCTCCGAGCGGTTCCGTAGCCGCCGCCGACTCAGCCGCGACCGCGGTCACCGCCAAAGTCGAAACCACCGGCGCCCCTGCCCGCCTCCGTCTCTCCGCCGACCGCGCCACGCTCGCCGCCGATAACCGCGACGCGGTCCACATCACCGTCGAGCTCGTCGACGCCGAGGGCCGCGTCATCACCTCCGAGGAGCGCCCCGTCGCCGTCGACGTTTCCGGCGCCGCCCGCCTGCTTGCCCTCGACACGGGAAACATGATGGACAACACGCGCCCTCGCTCGCCCACCCGCTCCACCTGGAATGGCCGCGCCCTCGCGATCATCCAAGCCACCCGCGCCGCCGGCTCCGCCACCGTCCAAGTCAGCGCCGAGGGCCTTCCGCCCGCCGAGATCCGCTTGCAAGCGAGCGCCCCGTAAAGCCGGCCGCGGCCGGCGGGGGCCGGCACCTGGTAGGCTCC
>CAMLNJ010000227.1 GCA_946481225.1 uncultured Verrucomicrobiota bacterium
GCCGGAGATGGCGAGCTCGCGGATGTCGCCGGGCTTGGCGGGGGCCTCGCGGGTGGTCTCGGAGCCGTCGGGGCGGAGGAAGGCGAGCGCGCCGGTCTTTTTGTCGACCCGGACGAGGAGGGCGGCGGTGGAGACCTCGAGGTGGTCGGCGCGATCCTTCACCCGGACGCGGGCGTCGCCGGCGGGGCGGACGACGACAAGGCTGGGGTGGGCGGTGTGGGCGCGGCCGAGGTTGGCGTTGACGCGCACGATGTCGGGGCCGTGGAAGAGGATGTTTTTGACGGTATCGCCGACGCGGATCTGCACGCCGTGCTCGAGGCGGGCGAAGGCGAAGGCGCCGGAGTCGGCGCGGGCGAGCGCGGGGGCGAGGGCGAGCTGGCCGGCGGGGTCGAGGCCGCCGGGGGCGGCGGATAGCGAGGGGGCGGCCTGGGCCGCGAGGGCCATCAGCGCGACGAGGAGGGGCTTTTGCATGGGAGAAAAAGGGAAAGGCGATCGGACACAAAACCGAGGAAGAGGGTCCGCGGGTTCGCGAAGGTGGGCGCGGGCGGGGAAGGAGCGGGCTGGACTGAAAACGCTTGGCGGGCAGGGTGGGGTGGCAATGGGCGAGGCTTCTCCAAAACCGATAATTCTAAGCCAAAACCGGCTTCGGGAGCTGCTGGATTCGCGCGAGGCGCGGGCGGGGTATTACGTGGCGGTGCTGGAGCGGCGTCTGGCGGAGACGGCGGCGGGGGCGGCGCGGGTGCGCATGCCGGCGGCGCGCGGGCTGTGGCGGCGTCTGGCGGGGAAGCCGTTTCACGGGGATCCGGAGTTTTTCTTCCAGGAGTCTGGCGCGCTGGATTTCGAGCTGCCGGAGGAGGCGTTCACGTTGCGGGCGGGGGAGTCGGCGCTGATTCCGGCGGGGATGCCGCACGGGGAGCGGTGGAGCGGGCGTTTTCTCAACGTGATCTTCATGGTGCAGCCGGACGGGTTTTCGCTGCATCTGGGTTATCTCGACGGGGGGCCGAAGTGCGGGCCGGCGGATCGGTTTATCGGGCCGGCGGAGACGCTCGTGCGCTATGCGGAGGAGCTGGCGGCGAGCGAGGGCGGGACGGCGGCGGGGGACCGGTTGAGACAGGGGCTGATGCTCGCTTTTTTGAGCCGGTTAAGGGAAAGCCTCGACGGGGACCCGCCCGCGCCGGCGGTGGGGACGCCTTTGCTGCGGCGTTGCCAGGAGCTGATGGAGACGCACTACGCGCGGTTGGATTTCTCGGTGGCGTGGCTGGCGGCGAACCTCGGCTGTTCGCCGGATCATTTGTCGCGGGTGTTTCGGCGACGGACGGGGAAGCGGCTGATCGAATCGATGCACGATTTGCGGATACAGCGGGCGCGACGCCTGCTGCGCGGCTCGACGATGGGCGTGGCGGAGGTGGCGTGGGCCTGCGGTTATGCGCGGCCCTCGTATTTCAACCGGGCGTTTCGGGCGCGGACGGGGAAGACGCCGCGGGAGTTTGTGGTGAGCAAGATCGGCGCGGATCCGCGGCCGTGAGCGAGCGCGGGTGACCGAACGGGCGACGGAGCAGAGGCCGAGCCGGGGCTCGGCGTTCCCGGGAGGGGGAGCGCGCGTTGCGGCGCGATCAGAGGCCGAGCTCGGCGGGGGAGAGTTCGCGGTATTGGCCGGGCTTGAGGTCGCCGAGCGTGAGGGGGCCGAAGGTGGTGCGGTGGAGCGTGAGCACGGTGGCGCCGCAGGCGGCGAACATGCGTCGCACCTGGTGGTATTTTCCCTCGATGAGCGTGAGTTCGGCCTCGCGGGGGTCGATGATGCGCAACTCGGCGGGGGCGCAGGGCTCTTTTTCGCCGTCGAGCTGGATCGTGCCGGAGGCGAAGCGCGGGACGAGGTCTGGCGAGAGGTCGCGGTCGGTGGTGGCGCGGTAGATCTTGGGGACCTTGTGCTTGGGCGAGGTGAGGCGGTGGACCAGCTCGGTGTGGTCGGTGAGGAGGATGAGCCCGGAGGTCTCCTTGTCGAGGCGGCCGACCGAGGTGACGACGGGGTTGCGCTCGCGCCAGCGGGCGGGGAGGAGGTCGTAGATGAGCGGGGCCTCGCGCGGATCGTGCGAACAGGTGAGGCCGAGGGGCTTGTTGACGAGGAGGAGGAGACCGTCGGGGTGGTCGAGCGGCTCGCCGTCGACGCGGACGGCGGCGGGCGAGGGTTTGACGCCGGGATCGTCGGCGACTTTGCCGGCGACGGAGACGCGGCCGGCCTTGAGCCAGTCGCGGACTTCGCGACGGGAGCAGTAACCGAGGTTGGCGAGGAGTTGGTCGAGGCGTCGGGCGGACATGCGAGAGCGGGGAAGCGGGGGCCGGGGAGCGTCGCCGTGATCGCGAAGAAAGAAACCCGAAAAATGCGAGCGAGCTGGTGCTCAGGGGGCGAAGATCGTGGCGCGGAAGGGCGCGGAAGACGTTGTTGTTTCGCAAGGGAGCGGCCCGGCCGAGATGACGGGGTGGGCGGGCGTTAAGGCGATTCAGGGGAGGGCACCGGTCGACGGGCCGAAGAAGAAGGGGGAGCAGGGGAGTTCGGCCGGCTCCCCCGCGAGTGGAGATCGAGGACGCGACGGAGCACGGGCGGGGACGTGGGGGCATCCTCGCCCAGATGGTGAACCACGTCGTCGATCCCCGCCGCGCCTGGTTTTGGAGGTAGGCGGGCGGGGGGCGTGTCTGAGAAGGCCGCCAAGCCATCGCGGGCGATCTGCGAGTGAAGAGGGCGAGGGGGCAGGGCCGGCGTTGTCCTCGGCGGCACGGGCCGCCGGCCTGCTTTCGTCTTGGTCGCCCTGTCCGAGCGCTTTTCACTCACGCTGGCGTGGGCTGCTTGCCCGGGCCGGGCGCGCGTCGGGCGCCGAGGAACGGGCGGCCTTGCGCTTGCGCTCCCGCCGCGGCGCGGGATCGTGGGCGCCGATTCGCGACTCTCCTATGCCCGCCTCCGAAAAACCGTTCACCTTCATCTGCGGCGCCGACGATTTTCTCGTTGGGCGAACGGGGCGGGCCCATTACGAGAAGTTGGCGGCGGAGATCACGGACGAATTTTCGCGTGAGACGATCACGGGTTTTGCAAACACGGTGGACGAGGTCGAGGCCGCGATCGCGCGCTTTCGCGACAGCGTGCAAACGGTGTCGATGTTCGGCGGGCGCCGCCTGGTGTGGTTCAAAGACGTCAATTTTCTGGCCGACTCCCGCACGGGGAATTCGGAGACGGTGAAGGCCGCGCTCGAGCACCTGCAGTCGGTTCTTGGCGCGATTAATCCGGCCGAGGTGGCGGTGCTCATCACGGCCGCGCCGGTGGACCGGCGGAAGAGCTTCTACAAGTGGGGCGAGAAGACGGCGGAGTTCACCTTCGTCGGCGCCGCGAACGCGGAGGACGCCGCGGAGGCCTTGGCGCTGACGGCGCTGGCCGAGGCGAAGGAGCTGGGCGTGACGATCGAGCGCGACGCGCTCTCGTTGTTGCTGGCGCGGAGCGGGGCCAACACGCGTTTCCTCGTGAGCGAGGTCAACAAGCTCGCGGCGCACGCCGATTTGGGGAAGACGATCACCGAGGCAGATGTGGAGGAGCTGACGCCGAACATGGCGGAGGGGGATTTTTTTGAGGCGACCGAGCTGTTTTTCCGCGGAGATCTGCGCGGCACGCTTGCGGCCTTCGACCGGCATTTTTTCGCGGGGGAGAGCGCGCGACCGTTGCTGAGCTCGATGCAGAACCGCAATCGACTGCTCATCCAGCTGCGCGCGCTGGCGCCGCAGGGCGGCCGCGCGCCGGACAAGGGCGCGATCGAGCGCGCGGCGGCGGCCTATGGGAAGCATTTCGTCGGCGCGGGGGAGAAGAACGCGTCGAACCTTTTCAGCCAAAACGCCTGGTATGTGGGAAAGCTCGCGGCCGGGGCGAAGGCTTGGTCGCTCAAGCACCATATCGACATCCAGATCGCGCTGGCGGTGGCTTTTGAGCAGATTATCCAGCGGCCGAAGGAGGAGCCGGCGGTGATGCGCGAACTGGCGGTGAAGTGTCTGTCGTGAGACGGGGGCGTCGGCGCCGCGGGAATTGAACCCTGAGCGTAACGATCAGGGCACCAAGAGTTGGGCCTGGAAGGCGAATATCGCGCCATAGCGGCCTTCGGCGCGATGAAATCGCGCTCCTCCGGGGTTCCGGGATAACCTCCGGGTCCGGTCCCTACGGCAGGCCGTGAGCTCATCACGGTAGAATTGGTCAATGCGCGCCGGCCGCCACTTGCCGTTCGATCGAACTCAGCAGTTCCGCGAGCAAGGCGGCGCGTCCCGGGAGGAAGACGAAGCGGTCGCTCGCGAGCTTGTCGTAGGCGTTGCGCAGCAGATCGCGCGGGGGTTTCCGCATCGAGAGCAAGGTGCGCAGGCTGGCCGCCAGCGTGTCAGGCTGGCCGATTTCCAAGTCGAGCCGGATCAGCCCGACCAAGGCCGCTTGGTTGAGTGGATCTGCCCGCACCGCCTGGGCAAGAACCTGTCTCGCCTGATCCTTCGCTCCCACGCCCATGAAGCGATTGGAGACGGCGACGAGGTTATCCGCCCGCATGCCCGGCTGAGCGAGAAAGTTGTCGAGGAAAAGCTGGGCGGCCTCGACGTCCCCCAAACCGTAATTGGCGATCGCCTGAAGACCGTTGAAAACGAACGAGAATCTTTTTCCCCACTCCGGATTCTCCTTGATCATCTCTCGGCACACGTCGAGGGATCGATGAAACTGCTTAGCCACGACGCAGGCTTCCACGGTCATCAACGCCGGACCGTCCCACGGGAGGTTGTTCGCTTTGCAATGGTCGTAGATTCGGCGGGCCAGTTCCGGGCGCCCGGTGTTGGCCGCGAAGTCGGCGAGCGCGAGCAACACCTCGCCGCTCCCTGAAAAATCGTTGAACAGCTCCTCCACGCCCGATTGCACGTTCGCCTCGTTGCGATCACGGTCGTAGAGATAGAGCAGATCGACGCGAGGCCGGGAACGCTCCGGGTAGGCGATCTGACGCAACAAGCACAGACGTCGGAGCTCGTCGAAGCGGCCCAATTCACGCAGATACGCGGCGTGTTGCCCGTAAACCTGTTCGTTTTCCGGCAACTCCTCCGACATGATCTGAAGTCGGATAAGAGCGGTCTCGCGCTCGCCGCGCTCCCATTCGATTCGGATGGCCAGGAGCTGGCCGTCCGGGGTGTCCCCAAGCCGATAGGTTCGAAGCGTGTCTTCGGCCCCGTCGTAGTTTCCCCGGAAAAATTGGGCTGTGGCGCGCGCGGTCGCGATCAAACGAACGCGGTCTCTGTCGCCATCCGCGCCCGTGTTCGCCTTGAGCAGCCGGTCGCTCACCTCCTCCACGACTTGGTCCGCCTGGCGCTGGAGCAGGAAACTGAAAAGCGGACGAAGATACTCGGGGTCGTCCTTGTGAATGTCCACCCCCTCGAGCAGAAGTTTCTCCGCCAGATCGGGACGCTGCCACACCACGTAGAACTGGGAGAGAAGTGTCCGACCGTCGCGATTTCCCGGGGACATGCCGGCCCCCATCCGCAACATATTTCCCGCCTCGCGATACTTGCCCTCTTTCAGCAGCTCCTTGGCTTGCAGGATGAGAAAATCGCCTCGCGCCGTCCTGAACTCCTCCTGCTTCCACGGATAGAAAAGCATGTGTCCGAACCGCACGTCGAAGAACCCGCGGCGGTATTTGACAAAGCAATACGCGGCACCCGCCGCGCCCAACCAAAGCACGACCG